>NZ_JFHJ01000591.1:0-3560 GCF_003666285.1 Mesotoga sp. HF07.pep.5.2.highcov
GAATTCCCGGAAAAGGTTAGTGTAAATTCGTTGGATAGGTTGGACATTCCCACCGTTTTCGGTCGTACTTTATCTGGATTCTGGAATGTGTTTTCGTCAAAGATGTTGTCGGAGGTAATGGAGATCATCTCTGCCTTCCCGGTTACCTGAACCTCTTCGCCGATCTCAATTCTGAGTTTCTTTTCTTCGGGCCAGGGATTCACGATTTTTATAATCAGTTCTTTGCTTTCAAAATCGTAACTGCAGACATGATACAGCGACTTGAACCAGTAACCGATTATCTCTATGTCTTCATCGGTCAGTGACGAGGAGATAATCACATTGCCAGTGTTATCGTTGAACAGCTTCTGAACGTGATAACTGGGTGTTCCGTATACTCGAGTATTGTCGAACCAGATGAGGTCTGGAGTCCACTGTGACCAGCCCTCTCTGTTGAACAGAGGTGCGTAAGCGGCCATTATTACGATGTCGGAATTCCGCTCGAGGCCGGTCATTAGTGCTGCTTCTGCTATCGCTGCTTGAAGAGTGTTTCTGGTGCCGGCCGCGTGGGCTGCGTACTCTCCAAGCATCACCTTCGGACCAGATCTGTCATATTTGTCATATCTGTCTGTATTTCTTAGCATCCATTCCGGAACTGCATACATATGCTCATCAAGGATCTCGATACCATTGCTTCTTGCCCATCTCCATGCACGATTGAACGAAGCTCCTTCATATGAAGGAGGACCGCTGAAAATAATAGTAATTTCAGGATATTTCTCCTTGACAGCTTGTCTGAACAACGGGAAGCGATCGTGATACTCCGTTCCCCAGTTCTCGTTTCCAATGCCTATGTATTTGATATTGAAGGGTTCTGGATGGCCGAGCTCGGAACGCTTCGAGCCCCACAAAGAATCGGATGGCCCGTTAGCGAACTCTATGAAGTCGAGAACATTTCGAACCCACTCATCCATTTCGTCCATTGGACAGTATTCGGCACCCCTAACTTGGCATGACATACCGGCGTTGAAGATCGGAATAGGTTCGGCTCCAAGGTGCTCTGAAAGAAGCAGATACTCGTAGAATCCGATTCCATACGACTGATGATAGCCCCAAAGATTATAGTTGGTCTTTCTTTCTTCAATTGGACCTATTGTATCCTTCCATCTGTAGGCATTTTCGAGACTATCGCCTTCGACAAGACAACCGCCAGGAAATCTGACGAAAGCGGGCTTCAGCTCTTCCAGCATCTCAAGCAGATCGATCCTCATGCCGTTCCAGTTCTCTTCGGGGAAGAGGGATACCATATCAAAAGAGATCTTACCGGAGCCCTTCATCGTTATGATGAGTCTTCCATCATCCAGGCCTTCGTTAGGTTGCAATTCCACCGAGTATTTCTCCCATTCAGAGCTAAATGCCGTTCCCAGGTTTTTTTCGGCCTCAGGTTCACCTTTAGCATTGGCCAGCATAACCTTGATTTCACCGTTATACTCTTCGTCGCTTCGAACAAATACCGAGAACAAGTAGCGTTCGCCCTTTTTAAGAGGTATACCGTCGTAGCCATCATTTGAAAGGGATATCAGCTTGTCGTCAGATTGAATTTCGAAGCTCAGATACTTGGTGTTATTCTTGTTGAGAGGCCGATCAGTCTCAATCGAAAAGGTAGCCTTGCAATCGGATTCAAAGACCGCAAACCAGCCTTCGACAGGATCCTGATGCTCGAAAGATCGATTTCTTATCATTTCTGCATACAGGCCACCGTCTACAGCATGATTTATGTCCTCGAAGAATATCCCGTACAGAAGAGAGCTAACTTCTGGGCCCAAACTGCTTGGGTCTACCGTCAAGACATGGTCGGGATTCGCTAGAGCGGATGTGGAAAGTGAAACAGCAAGAAAGACCAGAGTGAGGATTATCGTCGTTGATCTCATCCGATTACCCCCTCGATCATTGTCCAAGAACGAGCGTGAATTGATTGTTCTCGTTCTTCTTTACGTTTATCGATACCGTCTCGGAGAAGTTCTCAAATGCTACCGTGATGTCGTATTCTCCTGAGAACCCGCTGAAACACAATTCTCCAGACGAGTCTAATTCTGCTTCAAATGAGGTCTTCCAATCTCCATGGATGAGTTTCATCAGCTCGTAGAACATTGGTTTTTCTGACAGGTCGTCACGAAGAAATCCGCTTCCGGACTGCCAAGCACGGTAGAAATTCCAGTAGGCAATTACCTCTACTGCGGGATGACTGAAAAACACCGTGTAAAAGATCTTTGCGATCTCCGCCTGTATCTCTTCGGCCTCAGTTATGGAGACATCGAAGGCATCGATAACCGCGGGAAGAGGGATTTGAAATTCAGAAATGTGAATTGGCTTGCCGAGCTGAGCCAGTTCATCTATAGCAAGATAGATACTTTCCAGTGATTGCAGCTGGCTTAATAGATCTTGAGCGGTGAAGATATGTGCTTCGGCTCCTATTACGTCTATAGGGACACCGTCACCTATCAGTTGTTGAGCTCTGGAAATGAAAGCTTTTCTTGTCCGCTCGTTGACAAGTACCCCGTACTCGTTAAGAACCGTTATGGCATCTGGGTCAGTCTCTTTAACAATCCTAAACGATTCTGCAATGTAATCGGGACCAAGAGCATCGAACCAGCTTTGAACAATAGGTTCGTTCACAACATCCCAGTACTGCACCAAATCTTTGAACTCTTCTACTTCTCTCTCAACTCTGAAGAAAAGGGCCTCTCTCACCTCTGCCCACTGGCCAACCTTCCCCTTAACTTCTATCCACGCAGGAACACCTACACTTGGGGGGTTGCCCCAAACCAGAGTATGGCCCTTAACAGGCACTCCATTTTCATTAAGCCATTCGGCTATCTTCTTTGAAGCTTCGTCTAGCCGGATTCTGCCTTGTGTAGGTTCGTAGTCCTTCCAGTAGAAAGATGGAAGAGTGGCAAAATTGAAGAGATCGAGGTATAACCTTTTATATACCTCTAAATCCTCTTCAGGCAAGGGCTTGATTCCAAACCTTCTGCCACGGTTGTAGCTTGTCCAAGCGTAGGCATAAATCAGATACTCAGGGGCATTTCCAAAGAAGAATTCGTGATTAATCTGCCTTACCGATACGTGTGCATCGCTAACAGGATGCCCATTCTCATCCACGATCTCAATCTTGATCGGCACCTTTCTATTGGCTTCTATTCTCTCTTCGAAAGCACTAATGTCGATGTCGATAGGCAAAACACTACCTCCAAAACATAGACTAAGAAACAGCAGGCCAAGAATCAAGACAAAGTATCTCTTAAGGGGTGTTCCAAAACTCTCTCCTTCGGTTTTCCGAAAATACTTCTTAATTCCTGACATAATATCTACTCCTTTCCAAGCGATCCCAGGGAGATTCCTTTCATCAAATACCTGTGGAAGACAATGAAAATTATCAAAGAGGGTGCTACGGAGAAGAATGCACCGGCCATCATCGGACCGATTCCTCTGTAGGGGTCTCCCCACCCCGCGCTAAATCTTATGAGAGCTATTGGGAGCGTGAACTTGTCGGCTTTGCTGAGGATTAGCAGAGGCCAGAG
>NZ_JFHJ01000150.1:0-1791 GCF_003666285.1 Mesotoga sp. HF07.pep.5.2.highcov
AAGGCGAACTCTTTGCTGATCGTCGGAGATAACTGTGGCGAAGCCGTTTTAGACAAGCTCCTTCTGGATATTGCGAAAGTGCCCAATAGCTACTTTTCTGTCAGAACAAAACCTGCGCTGAACGATATTACTATGAAAGAGGCGCTTGAAATAAGAATGGATGAGGTTGCGACACTAATGGATTCCGGGGCGGACGCGCCTGGCGCTCAGGAAAAGACAATGAAGAGAGCGTTTTCCGAGGTCTATTTTAGCGCCGATGTAGTAATCTCTAAAGGACAGGGCAACCTTGAGGGTTTGAGTTCCGTGAAACGTGAGATTTTCTTCTTGCTTATGGCAAAATGCGAGGTAATTGGAGGCTTCCTCGGAGTTCCAAAGGGTTCGTTCGTTGCCTACAAAAAGGCAGAATCGAGGGGATAGAATGGAGCTTTTCAAAGATTTTCCGGTCCTAGTTGTCGATGACGATCTTCGTTCAGAAAATACTGGTGGAAGAGCTACAAGAGAGATAATCAAAGAGCTTCAGAAACGAGGTTTTTCCGTAATTGAATCCTATTCAGGCTACGATTGCAGAATAGAGTTCATGTCACACTCAAATGTAAGCTGTGTCTTGCTTGATTGGGACCTAGTCATAAAACCCGATGCGGAATTTCTAGGCCCCGGAGAGATAATAGAGATAATCCGGGGTAGAAATATGCTTATTCCCATCTTTCTTATGACCGAAAAACTTCGAGTCAAGGAAATTCCGCTCGAAATTGTAAGCCAAATCGACGGCTATGTCTGGAAACTCGAAGACAGCCCCTCTTTCATTGCAGGCAGAATTGAAGAAGCAACTGAACGCTACATGGACGAGCTTCTTCCGCCATTCTTGAAGGAATTAATTAGATACGTAGATGAATTCAAGTATTCTTGGCACACTCCCGGCCACAGTGGTGGAGAGGCTTTTCTGAAGTCTTCTACCGGGAAGATCTTTCATAAGTTCTTCGGAGAAAACATATTCAGAAGTGACTTATCCGTATCAGTTCCCGAGCTTGGATCGCTCCTTGAACATACCGAGGCGATAGGGGAGTCCGAGAAATCCGCCGCAAAAATCTTTGGTTCCGACGAGACCTACTTCGTAACGAACGGCACATCGACATCAAACAAGATAGTTTTCCATTACTGCGTTACACCCGGAGATATCGTTCTCATTGACAGAAACTGTCACAAGTCGATTATGCATTCAATTATCATGACCGGTGCGATTCCCATCTATCTCACGCCGAGCAGAAACTCACTGGGAATAATCGGACCGATACATGAGGAGAATTTCGAGTGGAGCGAAATAGAAAAGGCAATCAAGGAAAGCCCCCTTGTAGAAGACAAAGAGAATTACAGAATAAAACTGGCAGTCATTACAAATTCCACGTACGATGGTCTCTGCTACAACGCAAGAACGATCCTCGACAGGCTTGAGAAAGTGGTCGATTTCGTTCTTTTTGACGAGGCCTGGTACGCCTACGCAAAATTCCACCCCATGTATCTTGGCCGATTCGGAATGTCTTCCGATATCGACAGGGAGAGATCCCCGGTAGTCTTTTCAACACACTCCACCCACAAGCTCCTGGCAGCCTTCTCTCAAGGCTCCATGATTCACGTGAAGGACGGGAGAAAGAGGGTTGATCACGGGAGATTTAACGAAGCCTATATGATGCATATGTCGACTTCCCCCCAGTACGCGATTATTGCATCGCTCGACGTCGCTGCAAAAATGATGGCCGGGAATGCTGGAAGATTCCTTATAGATGAAACGATTCA
>NZ_JFHJ01000315.1:0-6035 GCF_003666285.1 Mesotoga sp. HF07.pep.5.2.highcov
CTACCTTGAGAGGGGTTTGAGACTTCGAGAAGAACGACATATGCATCTGAATTGTCTCCGATCTCTCTGTGAGTCAATCCTCTCAGATTCACTGGAGATTCCTCAAGTCTAATGTCTATGCCCTCGATTTCAAGCATCATCTGAGTCATAATTGCCAGTTCGGCCGCTTCCTGATGAAAGACGATCGCATTGTTCACTGGATACTCGGGTGAGGACTCATGTAGATCGCAAACGAGATCGATGTCTTCTTCAAGAACGAGATTCATGATCGCTGCGGCCACTTTCTCTGTAGAGTAACCATTCTCCTTCCGGGAAAGGTCCTGTTCAAATTGGAGACTTCTCCCCCCCCAAGGGTGGCTCCAGTTGGATGCAGATATATTGTCGGATCGGGCCACTGGGCGATTGGATTAGTTCTTCGAGAACCGAATCTGAAGACTCTTTCCGATCCGTCCGGTAATTCTATTGAGAAGAACTGAGGGGCTCCTTCCATAGCATCGTTGTGAGTGAATGCGCTGTGATTTGATCTAGGAATTACGTAAACTGTTCCCGAAAGAGCTGATACATTCTCGACGAAAACAACTGCAGCGAGCGTCCCGCCCGGCTCGTTTGGGTGAGTTCCCCCAAGAAGCAAAAACCTACCGCCCTCCTCGGCGCCCCTGATTATATAAACTTCGGTATCTAGCATAGTTCCTTCAATTGAAGGTAGCCATTCACTGAGCATTTTGATTTCTGTCACGCCTGAGCCGGGAATAATTGGGGGATCTTCCCACATGGCGGTAAACGAAAAGGCCGAAAGTATTACAACAACTGCAACTGAAGCGGTAAAAGCCAGGAATTTGAAATGTCTTTTCAAGCGCATCAATCCTTTCCACTCCGAGAGAAAACCTGATTAGCAATCCAAGCGATGATGATTGTAGGGTATTCGATACTTGATCAGGGATCCGGGAGACTTGTAAATGATGATACTACATAATAGTGATTATACTACTTTATCGTATTAAAGGTCGCCTTGGAGAATGTCAATCCGTTTCAAATGCAACGAATCGAAAAGTCTATACAACCAAACAAATTTGTGCAGAGAACCGTTTGGCATTCGCAAAACTCAGTCTCACAGCCCTCATGACGTGTTCACTGCGATCTTCGTTCGACACATTGGATTCATCCAGATAATGGGACCATTAGTTTTTGCTGAAAGCAAAACAGTGTAGGTCTCTCGCAAATTAACAGGTGTTTCAAATTAGATAGCTTGGGATTCTCGATTCTGGTTTTCATGACTTTTTTGTTCAGACTGCTTCTTGGCCCTTTGATTTTGAAATCTTCATGGTTTCGTTTCTCGCAGTAATTGTTATCAAATTTCTATGGGAAACAGTGAAGGAGTTTCCCCGAAGACGATCGATAGTTTCATCACACACTTTGCTTCCGATCTCTGTGACGTCGGTGAGCGCAGGTGCACTCTCTGCAAATTCGTAAGCATCAATTATGAGCTTGGATCTCTTGTTGCCTCCTTGGGAGCCGAGAATGCAGCTGTCCTCTCGGCCGTCGTGATGCCGGCATCATTTGTAGGGATGTCACCACGTGATCAACAGAAAGATTAAATATCGCAGCTTTTTAGCGGACTGATAATAGGGATTATGTTATTCTCAGTTGCTGACCACTTTGGAGGCGCACGAGGAAAGGTTCGTACTTTGGCCTTTGGTAGCATGTTTTCATCGAGGGTTTTGAGATCCCTTTTCAGAAAGATTGCGGATCGGAAATCTAAATCGCTAAAAAACTACTTCGTGACCAGAAGCGATTCAATTATGTGAATTACGCCATTGCTACATAGAATATCGCTTTCAACTATCGGAATGGAATTGACTAACAAGTCTTCTTTCATCTCGAAGTGCAACGGCTTTCCGATTAGAGAGAGGAGCGTGTTAGAGATCTTCAGTTCCGACAGCAGGTACTCATTCGGAAGAATGTGGTACTCGAGTACCTTTCTTAATTCATTTGCACTGTAGAGGAAGGCTTTATCGCTCTCTTTTAGCTCGAGAAAAGCTTCATTAGTCGGAGCAAAAACCGTTAAACGCTTATTTTCACTCAACTCACTGCAGATACCGGTTCTCTTCAAGAGTTCCGCCATAATATCTATTCCGTTTGCTTTCAGAGTCTCTTCAATCGTTGAAAGCTTGGTCCTTGAATCTTCGTGAAACATAACATGATCAACGATATTGATCATTCCGTTGCTGGCTTCGATGTCGCTCAGAATTACAACTGTTTTCTGGGGACCAATTCGCGGAGGAGTTGTGCCTAACACAATAGTTTCTCCAAGAAGCGATCTAATAGAGCCTCTCTCAAAGAGTTCTTCAACCGAGAAGGAACCTTCCACAATATGAAAAAGCAATATATCCCTCAGCCGTGCCGGATCTCTGAAAAGGTTCTCCATTGTCTCGGAAGGCAATCTGGCGAACGCGACGTCGCTGGGCATAAATACAGTGCACAAAGTTTCGCCTTTCAGAATGTCTATAACACCAGTTTTTTCGAGGGCAAAGACGGCCGTATCTAGAATACCAGTGTTTCTCATGACCTGAACAATATCCGGTTCTTCATGAGGAAAGATCACTGAATCTATGATGTGAATAATACCGTTCGTGGCTTCGATATCTCTTATTAAGATCGATGAACCGTCTACCTTGATTCCTCCCTTTGAATCTACAGAAAGGGTTTGACCCAGTAGTGTAACAAAGTTGGGTCGCTGGACGATCATGCTTGAAGAGAATTTGCCTTGAATTATATGATATTTAAGGACTCTCTGAAGACGAACCACGTCATTAATCAAATTCGCTCTGGTCAATTCAGGGAGCTTCATAAATGCGTCGTCAGTTGGCGCAAAAAATGTGAACGGCCCCTTTCCTGACAGTGTTTGATCTAACCCGGATAATTGAATGTAGCCAGCGACTATGCTCAACTCCTCAGTCTCATTTATCGTTTTGAGAATGTCTCCTTGTCCGAGTGAAATCACCGATGACAAAATCATAAACAGAAAGATGAGATTTCTCATCATAGCTCACCTCAGCTAAATTACCTCGAAAAGCATGGATCACATGAAAATTCTACAACTTGTGAAGACCTATCACGAGCAAGTATCGATGTCTAAATAAAAAACGGGAGGCGGGTAGCTAAAGCCCGTCTCCCCAGAGGACTGATAGGTTTTACTTCTTCGGTGTTTCTTTCTTTTCTTTCTTTACTTCTTTCTTTGCTTCTTTCTTCTTGTCCGCCATTCTGGACACCTCTTTTTTTTTGGCAGCTCCAGGCCGCACTATGTCAATTCTAGCACCGTTATCAGCTAGTTGCACCAAGTGTTCTAACAGCTATTCTGGCGAAAATTCTCTTCGTATTTTTTGGAGCATGCTTTATGAGATAACTAAATATTGCTCGTTTTTCTGAGTGGATAGATGATTGATTCCTTTGAAATTCTTCCAAAAAAAGCTAGATCAAATAAACATGGGATTAGTGCGGATTACACGGTCGCGGAGGAAATTGCATTGCCTGCAAGTATAATATGTTTATGTCGGATCGAGGAGGTAAACATTTATGAGAAGTATTTTAATCAATGGTGAGGTGGCTTACAATGCTCCCTCCCAGATATTTAACAGTGTCACCTTCAGGGAAATTCTTGCCGAGCTGATCAATGACTCCGAAGAAAAGAAGAATTCGCTTTTGTCTCTTTTCGAACCCTTCTTAAGAAATACAGACACGATGGAGACTTCAAGAAAATACGATATCGACGGTATCGTCGAGCTTCTTCTTGCGTTGACGATAGATCCTATTGAGAAAATCGACGGCTCATCCTACTATTCGTTTCCCAAAATGAGCAACAAAAGGGAGCTCCTTGTGAGGTTTGTTGAAAGCCTGTTTTCCCTGTGGAGAAACAAGCACAGGTTCATAGTCAAGAGAGACGAATACACGCCAAACAGATTTGACAGGATCTTCAAGCAGATGGTCCTCGTAAGAACTAACACTGATCTAAAGAGCCTGGTACTGAGCCTCTACAGGCAGATTCTGATAAATGTATCGGACATCAGGCTCAAGATTCTCAGACAGGAGCCCGGCGGAGCCCAGGTGGGTTTCATCGTAGACAACCCCGAGGTAGATAAAAGAGCTAGGGTCCCCGGAGCAGACTGGTTGTACGGAATGGCCTGTGTTTGGAGCATTGTCTTCGAACCCCCGGTCATATTTTACACAAGGTCCAATAAGAGGCATGGGCTTTTCGAAGTCCGTGACAAACCAATTCTAAGCAAATTGAATATCCCGTCATCAAACGATTGGTTTCTCTTTCCAATTCACGTAGGTTCGAAACTAATCGACGTTGTTGTGAATAAGGAGTATCTTTCTCTTGCGGCCGGGCTCGGAAATCTCTTCGAGTTGGCCAGTTTTGATATCGTAAAAAACAAGAAGCCCGATGGAATATATATTTTAGGGATAGACAACTCATTCTTCGAAAAGAAAGAAGACTTCAACGGAGTCATATACAGGGAGGACGACGGCACCTACATTGGAATAGTGGGAGACGATCCTTCTATAGACTACTTCGGGTATATGAAAAAGATGATCCTCACTATTCATAATCTTCTTGTTATCGACGAAGGGAGACTGCCAGTTCACGGGGCCCTTGCACACATAAAGCTTAGGAATGGGAAAAAGGCCAACGTAATGCTTATCGGAGATAGCGGAGCAGGTAAATCAGAGACTCTCGACGCACTGAATAGACTTCATGCCGAAGTTTCTGAAGTCAACATATTGATTGACGACATGGGATCTTTAGATATTACCTCTTCGGGTTCTGTGATTGCCTACGGTACAGAAACGGGAGCCTTTGTTCGCCTAGATGATCTTCAACCCGGGTATGCGTACTCTACTATGGACCGTAGTATCTTCATGAATCCCAACGAGATCAATGCCCGGGTAATCGTTCCGTACTCAAACTACACCGACATCATCAAGCCCACGAAAGTTGACTACTTCCTGTATGCAAACAATTACAACGAAGACAAAGATAGCGATCTAAGAATCTTTAAAGACGCTGAGGAAGCGGCAGCGGTATTTTCGAATGGTGCAAGAATGGCTAAAGGGACGACCACCGAGAAAGGACTCACTTACAGCTATTTTGCAAACCCGTTTGGCGCGATTCAACGGAGAGAAAGACATGAAGTGATAGCAGATCGCTATCTAAAAGCTATGATAGATTCAGGAGTAAGGGTCGGAGAAGTTAGGACCAGGCTAGGGATCCCCGGATATGAAATGGAAGGGCCATTAATGGCTGCTAAGGCATTACTCAAAGCAATAGACGAACAGAGCTGATCTGGTGAAAACATGAAATACAATACTTTTTCGTGATTGAGAGTTTACAAATGAGGGGTGGTAGAGTTGCCCAGGACTGTAGTTGAAGTGAAGGATTTAAAGAAGTATTACGGTGAAACTAAAGCAGTTGATGGAATCGAATTCGATCTGAGAGAAGGCGAAGTACTCGCCATTCTTGGACCGAACGGAGCAGGAAAAACCACAACAGTCGAGATGCTGGAAGGATTAAGAAAGCCAGATCATGGAACCATAGAATACTTCGAAGAGAGACTTCCTCCTTCAAGTGATAGAGTGAAGGAGGAAATTGGAGTTCAGCTCCAGTCCTCGAGTTTCTTTGAGTATCTTTCCGTGAAGGAGACTCTAGATCTCTTCAGAGGTCTTTACAGGAAAAGCATTCCTTCCAAGGATTTGATAAGAGAAGTCTCTTTGCAGGACAAAGAGAAGACGTACACCAAGAATCTCTCTGGAGGCCAGCTTCAGCGATTGGCAGTTGCGGTAGCACTGGTCAACGATCCTAGAGTGGTGTTTTTGGATGAACCTACGACCGGTCTCGATCCTCAAGCGAGAAGAATGTTATGGGAAACGATTTCGGTCCTCAAACAGCGTGGGAAAACGATAATTCTCACTACCCACTACATGGAAGAGGCCGAGAGATTGGCAGACAGGATTATGATAATGGATCAGGGCAAAATCAT
>NZ_JFHJ01000137.1:0-5129 GCF_003666285.1 Mesotoga sp. HF07.pep.5.2.highcov
CTATCTAAACCTGAAAAGAGGAAAATCTCATTCAGATTCATTGTGCTGCTTCTTGTTGCAACTATTCCTGCAGTTCTAGTTGGTTTCCTCCTAGAGGATGAAATCAAATCTCTCTTCTCTGATGTGGCATTTGCTTCGATAATGCTTTTTGCTACAGCGGCTGCTTTATTCATTTCGGATAGCTTGAAGGGTGAACGTAAAATCCTTGATCTTTCAATTGCAGGCGCGCTTTCAATAGGCATTTTTCAGGCGGCTGCAATAGCTCCTGGACTATCAAGAAGTGGCTTGACGATATTCGGGGCATTACTTATAGGAATGACTAGAAGTGACGCAGTTAGATTCTCCTTTCTTTTGAGTCTTCCAGTTACCTTTGGTGCCGGTATTTTGGAACTCTCCAAAGTAAGTCTTCCTATATCAACCGTCCTTTTGTCATGTCTTCTTGCCTTTTCAACTGGTATTGTTGGGCTTTGGCTCCTCAAGAAACTTGTTCTGAAGCGACGTCTGAGATTCTTTGGCTTTTACTGTATAATTATAGGGATTGTAGGTCTGATTTTTCGAGGAGTGATGTGATTTGGATTTGAATCTCCTCTTTCCCGGCTCCTTAGTGTACGTGCCGGGAATGATGGATGCATCCACAAGTAGCTGTGTTCTGCTTGTGGAAGATTACAAGAAAATTCTCATCGATCCAGGCGGGTTCGCTTCGATGAAAGTTTTGGAAGACGGATTAACTTCTCTGGGTCTCTCCCCAGACGATATAACCGATATATTGCTCACTCATTTTCATCTTGATCATGCTTTCAACAGTGTTTTTTTCTCTAAGGCGACGATACATTTACATGAAAGCTTCTCCACTAGAGATTACAGTTCATTTGGTCCAATAATTGGATCTGTGTATAGTAAGATCATTGACTCCTGGAAATGTATAGAGACCTTCTCGGGTGGCGAAAGGATTTTGGGAGCAATAGATGTTCTCAGTTCGCCATATCATTCAAGAGATCATGTGTCCTTCTTTCTCCAAACGGAAAATCATGGAAGGGTTTTCATTTGTGGAGACGTCTGCGCAAGACAGATACATTATCACGAAATGCGAAAAGGAATGAGATCAGATCCAGCCGCTGCTTTTGTCTTGAAACACTTTGAGAGAGCAGATGCTGTTATTTTCTCTCATGACCTCCCGCTGTTCAAGAGGTGATTGAATGAAGGTGCTTTTTGTATCTTACGAGGTTTATCCTATAGCGAAGGTAGGGGGTCTTGCCGATGTTGCAGGATCCCTTCCGAAGTATCTTAAAGAGCTCGGAGTCGAAATTGATTTGTTAATGCCATTTCATAAGTCGATAGACAAAAATATGGCTATCAAAACGGATGAGAACGTCAGTACCAGGTTTGTCAAAAGAGAGGTTTCTTTTGAGGTTTACAGAGCGAAGTTGCCGAAGAGCGATGTGAACGTTTTTTTGCTTTATAACGAAAGACTTATGGACTCAAAGGAGATCTATGGTGCATCGGATCTTGGTTTTCAGGCAATGAGCTTTTCCGATGCCGCCGCCGGATTTGCAGTTGACAAAGGTTACGATATCGTCCATCTCAACGATTGGCAAACCGCTTTGATCGCAGTATATCTTAAACAGTGTGAAGCAGAGTGCAAGACCCTTCTTTCTATTCACAATCTCGCCTATCAAGGTGTATACGGTAAGGAATATCTAGATCTGTCAGGAATCGAAAAAAGCAATTGGGACGAAATCTCTGAGGCAGGAAAAATAAATTTTCTAAAGGCTGGGCTCGTTTTTTCAGATAAGCTTAGCACTGTATCTCCAACCTACGCAAAAGAAATCCAGACGAAAGAATATGGTGCCGGCCTTGAAAAAATCCTTTCTAGGAGGCGGAGCGACCTGGTTGGAATCTTGAACGGGATCGATTACTACGAATATGATCCCGAAAGAGATGAACGACTTTGGGCAAACTTTTCGCAGGACAATATTGAGGGCAAGAAATTCAATAAATCTAATTTACAGCAACTTGTGGGTCTTCCGAAAAGAGATGATGCTTTGATTGGACTGATTTCACGTCTTGTAGATCAAAAAGGACTTGATTTGATTGAAGATATCAAGGACGAGTTGATGAAGCTTCCCATTCAAATTGTAGTTTTGGGGACGGGAGAGAGCAAGTATGAAGATATGTTCAGGATACTTCAAAAGAATTATCCGGAAAAGGTGGCTGCGAGATTGACCTTTGATCTCGATCTTGCCCAAAAAATCTACGGTGGAGCAGATATGTTTTTGATGCCCTCTAGATATGAACCATGTGGACTTGGACAAATGTTTGCGATGAGATACGGGACTGTTCCAATTGTCAGATACACTGGAGGACTCGCGGACACTGTTCATGAATTTGATCCTGAAAACAATGGTAATGGCTTTGGATTCGTAGAGTACGATGCGAAAAAGCTGCTTGGAGCTTTGAAGAAAGCTCTCAAAGTTTACTTTCAACCAGAACTTTGGAAGAAAGTAGTTAGAAATGCGATGAGACAGGACTTCTCATGGAGAGTCTCGGCAATGAATTACCTCTCCCTGTATAAGAAGATTCTGGAGGTTAATAACGATGCCTGAACTTAGAAAGGATCCGATAATCAAGAGGTGGGTGATTATTGCGACCGAAAGAGCTCGACGACCTCATGATTTCATAAATGCTAAAGAAAATGTTGAATCAGCCTTTTGTCCGTTTGACTATGGCAATGAACACACCACACCTCCAGAAATCATGGCGTTTAGGCCCGCAGATACTGTTAAGGACAGTCCGGGCTGGTGGGTGAGAGTTGTGCAAAACAAGTTTCCTGCATTGGATTCAAATATTGAGCCCGAGCGATTCGGTCACGGCATGTACGATGTCATAAAGGGGTTCGGGACCCACGAAGTCATCATTGAGACACCGGATCACAACGCTTCAATGGCGACTCTATCGTATGGACAGGTTAGAGAAGTAGTTTGGGCATACAAAGAACGTCTCCAGACACTCGAAAAGGACAACAGGATAAAGTACATCTTGATATTCAAGAATCATGGAAGAGAAGCTGGCGCCTCGCTTGTCCATTCGCATAGTCAGCTCATTGCTACACCAATAGTTCCAAAAAGAGTCGCAGAAGAGATAGCTGGTGCAGCTGAGTATTATCGCTTCAGAGAGAGATGTGTATATTGTGATATGGTGAATCAAGAGACTCTTGAAGGGACTCGAGTAGTTGAAGAAAACAGCGATTTCGTAGCGTTTGAACCATTCGCTGCGAGGTTCCCCTTTGAGACATGGATTGTTCCGAAGGTTCATAGTCACAATTTTGGAGAGATATCTGCTACTCAAATCGAGAGTTTTTCGATAATTCTCAAGAATACGTTGCTAAGAATCTACAAAGCTCTAGATAATCCACCGTATAACTTCATGCTGCACACAGGAATAAGAGGAATTGACGAATCGAATCACTACCACTGGCATCTGGAAATAGTACCAAGGCTTACAAGGGTTGCCGGATTTGAATGGGGATCGGGTTTCTACATAAACCCTATGCCTCCAGAGCATGCAGCCATGTATCTTCGTGAAGTCAGCGTTGAGGAGGAATGAAAATGGAAACGAAAGTAAGCGATGAACTCCTTAAACATCTTGAAGGCCTTGCAAAGCTTGAACTACTTGAAGACGAGCGTATTGAACTGAAAAAGGATATTGAGGAGATACTGCAGTATATGACGCTTCTAGATGGAGTAGATCCTGACGCCGAAGAAATGGTCACTCCTGTTGAGAAGAGCCTCGAGCCTAGGGAAGACGAGTTGGTTGAGTTCAAGGAATCGAGACTCATTCGAGATCTCTTTCCCGATACAGAGGGGAGCTATTTGAAGGTGCCAAGGATTTATAAAGAAGAGAAATGAGCAATGAGCAAGGAGGCTGGTAAGAGATACGAGGATCTCGCATGCGAATACTTGAAAGAAAACGGATACAGGATAATAGCAAGGAATGTTGCGTATAGATTCGGGGAAATAGATATCGTTGCTCTTGAAGGCAGGATTCTGGTGTTTGTTGAAGTAAAGGGGGGAAGCTCGTTAGTACTCCCGAGATATCGTGTAGATGAAAGGAAAATTAGGAGATTGGAATTGGCTGCCCAGAGATATATTCTTACTGAAGAGCCTAAGTTTGAGGAAGCTAGACTGGATGTCATTGAGATTCTAGAAAGCGGAGCAGTTAATCATTTTAGATCTGTTGGAAGGTGGTAGAGTGCTTAGAGGTGAACGAGCAGTTAATCAGGAGTACAAGAGATGGCTAGATAATGCATCTGATGAGATCAGAGATGAACTGAAGGATCTCACTCCTGAAGAAGTTAGAGAGAGATTTTCACTGGATCTCGAATTTGGAACAGGTGGAATGCGTGGTGTAATGGGTGCAGGTACAAATAGGATAAATTCTTACACCATCAAGCGCGCCTCTTTAGGGTTTGGGCGCTGGATTTCAGAGAATTACAGTGATCCATCTGTTGTAATAGCGTTTGATACCAGACATAAATCTGCGCAGTTTGCCCAAACGACAGCCGAGGTTCTTTCGTCCATGGGAATTAGAGTGCACGTGTTCATCGAACCCATGCCGGTTCCAATACTTAGTTATGCAGTGAGAGAGTTGAAAGCTAGCGGTGGTGTCGTAATAACGGCCAGTCACAATCCACCGCAATACAACGGTTTTAAGGTCTACACTTCCGATGGGACCCAGGCCGTACCCGGCTATGCAGAAGAGATAGTAAAAAGAGTCGAAGCATCGGACTATTTTGAGGATTTCAGTCCAAGAAGTGAACTGATAAATAGCATCCCGAATTCCCTTCTTGAGAAATACATCGACACCGTGAAAGAAAACATACTAGGACTTACTTCTGACTATGAAGAACTGAATGTTGTTTACACACCCCTACATGGGAGTGGAAACTTTCCCGTTTACAAAGCTCTTACAGTGCTCGGACACAGAGTGAAACGAGTTGAGGAGCAGGCTATACCGGATGGAGATTTCCCGACGGTGCAGAGCCCAAATCCCGAAGATCCAAGAGCCTTTTCCATGGCTCTGGATGTTGCGAGAGAGATAGGCGCAGATCTTGTAATAGCAACGGACCCCGA
>NZ_JFHJ01000233.1:0-5765 GCF_003666285.1 Mesotoga sp. HF07.pep.5.2.highcov
AGACCGACTCTAAGCCTACTGGAGACCTACCCGAGGCCTACCCGACGCCTACGAGTAATATAAACAAAACTAAACTAAAGAAAAGTAAAGTAAACAAAACAAGAGATAAAAACATCCTTTCTCCTTACGGAGAAACGAAAGTTTCACTTTCGCAATCGACAGGAGAAGGGGTGAAGAATGAAGAGATTTCCACAGGCATCGAAGCACCTTCTGATCCTTCTACAATCCACACTGATGATCACGGAAATATCCCTCCCGGTGAAGTTGCCGTTTCATCGTCCGAAATCAAATCGAATTCGAGAGAGACAGCTCAGGACAAAGGCGGACCTCCAGAAGTCCCGGCTGAAGGTTGTCTGGTCGTTCCCTTGTTCGATATGAACGATACCGGAGAAAAGCAGGTTGAGGAAGGTCCGGAAGACTTCTCCTATCTTGAGTCCTGTTCGAGATACGAGAGAGACGTAATGGAGACCTGGGAGGCGATAATAGGGCCCTTCGAGAGAGAATGGATTCCTCTGCTGAGAGAAGCCCTGAGGAAATGCTATCCCTCCCAGATAAAGACCGCGATCATAGCTATAGACAGATCGAAACACGAGGTACTAGAAGAGATAGGATTCGAGTATCTGATGCAGCCCCTCCTAAGGGGAGCCTTCGGAAGGAGAGTGAAGAAAAATGGAAGAAAAGATTGGAGCGATTCTGAACCGTTTAGAGATCCTATCGAAAAGTTCAAGAATCCGGCAAGAGAAAGACCCAAAACATATGAAGAACTCCTCAAATACACGGTATAGCAAGGACGAGGCGATCGAAGAGTGCATGAGAAATTGTCCCGGTCCGGAGAAGTGCCCTTTCGGGGGATACATAATCTACGCCAGCGAAGATCCACAGTACAGCGACCTCATGTACGAGTGCTCGATATACAGGGAATTCAGAAGGGTGAGGGAAAACATGGAGAGGCTTATAAAAGTCCTTCCTAAAGGACTTTGGGAGAGAAGACTGGACAACTTCATACCCGAAGACGAAGTTACAGAAAGGGCGCTCGACCTCTCGAAGAAGTACGTGAGACACAGGGCCTGGAAGATAGGATCGAACTTCGTACTTCTCGGAGGCTACGGAACCGGAAAGACTCACCTCGCTGCGGGAATAGCGATAGAGGCAGTCAATATGGGAGACACTGTAGCTTTCATAACGGCCCCGTCCCTTAAGATAGGAGACTTCAAGACAGTTTCCGAGAAGGTACAGGAGTGTTCGGGGGTTGACCTTCTCGTTATTGACGACCTAAGCAACGAGACGGAAAACAAGATGACCACAGACAAGATATTCGAACTGATAAACCACAGGTATGAACAGGGAGCTGGAACGATAATAACATCCAACCTGAACTTGACAGATTTCGATGGAACCGTCGGGGCAAGGATCTTCAGCAGGCTGGGCGAGAGGACCGCGATCATGCGGCTGGAAGGAGTCAGTTCTTACCGGGAGAAGAAGAGGGAGAGATACTTGGCATGGACGAGAGAAGAGCCGCTGGAAGATCAAGGACCCGCTGAGCGCTGAAGGCTGGGAAATGCTAAAACCCGCTGGACAGATCCGCAGGCGTTTATACCAAGAATTAAAACTGGAGGAGTGATGCAATGGAAGACAGAATAACCAAGACTTTGGCTTTGCTTCTGGATGGAAGATGGAATGAGGCGTTTAAACTTTATCACGAGATAATAAACGATCTCTCAAAGGAGAAGAGTGTTCCGGAAACAGTTGAAAACACAAAGGACAGTCAAACCTCTTCGAAGACTGAAGAGGCGGTATCTGTCGTGAGTGAATTTGAGCGATGGCCCACACTGAACGATGAAGAGCTGTGGGATCTCGGTCATATCGCTTATCTCTTCGATGACACAGAGACGGCAGAATCTCTTATAGAGGAGCATTACTCAAGAAAACCGAACGACATAGAGGGGATGGTATTCCTCGGAATGATCTACAAGAAGAGAAACAAGCCTTACAAATCCGAACTGATGTACAGGGCTGCACTTTCGGAAGATAAAGACAACATGAAAGCTGTGGAAGAGCTTGTTTATCTTTACCTCGAAACCGAGAGGCCTCTCGACGCCCTCGCCTGGGTACAGAAGTTACTGAGACTCGATCCCCGGACTCCGAAAAATTACTTTCTTGCAGGCAAGGCGCTTGAGAAACTTGACAGGGAAGAGCAAAGCAGAAGATACATTATCGCCAGTATGATCCTCGATCAATCGAGCTCTTTCAGGGGAAGTCTGCAGAGCTTCTACGAAGACAGACTCGGGGAATCAATCACCATAGCCGATCTCTTCGACGGAAAGGAGGTTATTGAGGAATGGGTGGGAAAAAACCGGCACGCGGTTGACCGTTCTCCGTTCTCCGAGTTCGAACACCAGGAGAGCTATTGATACCAAAACGAAAAGGTCCTTGATTGGCTCTTGGCTAGATAATCTCGTATCTGACCATGATGCGAGACACGGGAGGGATCTTCCTCAGCGTGCAGCGAATAGGGGGGTCTCCAATCTTAAGCGTAAAGCCTTTCCGGAGGACGGTGGACCTGTGACGGACAACGATTTCTTCTGATTGCAACTTAGACAATGCCACTGCATATTCACATAGCTGAACCGAAGCCGGGCATCCGCCCGGCTACTTCAATTCTCTTTCATTAGGACAAACGTCTTCAGTTCAAAACGATCTCTTCTTGTTAGAGAAATTCGACAACAGATTCCGAAATGTATATCTGACATGGTTGCCATTCGTTCTGCTAGTCGTTGGTTAGTTCTAGTTCTGCTTAAGAATTCACATATGAACTGAGGCGATTCCCAATTTGATTGTTCCCTTAAACTAAGTGAGATTCCCAAGGTTGAAGAGAGCCCACGTTCTCTTCTAGAAACGATCACTGTTGTATTATCAGTTTAACGGTTTGACAAGACTACCGATCTACCAATCACATCATATTAGTGTATTTTGTTCCGAATGTTAAGTGATGTAAAATAACAGACATGCCGTAATGAAATTCAAAAGGATAGCAGTGAGAAGCAGGGAGAAAGCTTACGAGATCCTTAGCATTAGGGATTTTGGGAAACCCAGCGAAAAAATGTTAAGGTTCTGGTGTTTGATCATACGACATCTAGGATCAACAGAAAAGGATTCCTGCAACCACATGGCAAGAAACGGCCAGGACGTGGAAGAATTAACGACGGTGTTCTTTTTGCCAGGGATTGATGCACAGTCAGTTGCGTATGCCTTCGGGAGGTGTATGAATGCGAAGGGGTGTTATTTGACTTCTCCGCTCTGAGGTTTGATAAGACATTGGCAGCAAAGGCGTAAACCACTGCTAGCCAATAGTGTAGTATATGCATTTTCTTGTCGCCTAGAAAACTGCATGCATGTGAAAGCGGAAGAATAATGAGCATAAACGTGCTTATTTTAACTTAATCGATCGTGATCGTAATTCTATCGAATTATTATTACATAAGTTATAGGTTATAAATGAGGTGTGCGATGAGAATCATAAGATCAGAAAGCTTCAATTCTGAATTTCTAGACTTTCTGGACAAGCATAATAATAGGGTAGCTCCTGTTATGGACAAGCTTGGTTTCTTCGAAGAGGTACTTGAAAGGGACGGGCCTATAGGAGTCAGAAAGTCCGGTCTACTGGAAAAGTTGCATGGTACGAGCATTAACAGCATTACGTTGATTAGAAAAGGATTGAATGTTCGTTGTTTGTGTTTTTTCCCCAGCGATGGGATTGAAGAGGTCTGTGTTTTGCTTATGGTGTTCATTGAGAAAAGCTCAGCAGATTATGATAAGGCAGTCAGGCAAGCTGAAATTCTGGCGGATAAATGGTTGAGCGATAATAAAGGATTCAAAGTTCGAAAGGGGTGAAACAATGGCCAATAAGAGGAGTTCATCTTTTGGTGAGTTTCTTGACCAGATTGCAAAGACCTACAATGTTGAAGATTCTCTCGCTATAGGTAGGATTAAGGGTCAAGTTGCCAGTCAGTTAATGAGCTACAGAAAAGAAAGAGGTCTTTCGCAGAAACAGTTGGGTGAGCTGTTAGGTTTTAAGCAGCCATACGTATCAAATATTGAACGTGGAGAAGAGAATCTTAGCTTAGAAACTCTTGTCAAGATCTCTGCCTGTCTTAAAGGAAGACTAAATGTAGATCTTGGAATAACTGACAGAAAAACTAAGATAACAAAAGAGGTAATAAAATACGTTCCAATATATATTCCCGTAATTTCGGTGCAGAATAATGAAAGCTCTTTTTGCTGGAAACCGAGTGAGGCGGCATGATAAATGAATAGAGTGGAACAAGCTATACTTCAGATGAAAAGATATCTGATAAAGGAGTTTTGCTTCTCCTACACTCCAGTGCAAAATGAGATCGTGATATCTATTGAACTCGGTAGAGAGACAAAAATCATCGAAGAAGACGGTAAGAAGAACTGTCTTCTTGAGCTCACTCTAACAGCATTTGGTAGAGCCGATGAGACAGATTATCTTACGATAAAGGCAAGCATGGAGGGTGTCTTCGAATGCCAAGAAACCCTCGAAGAAAAGGCATTAGAAAAAATGGTTGCTGAGAGCGGTACTTCAATACTTCTGCCAGTACTACGCGCAGCTATTCTATCATTTACAGGGCAGGCAGGACTTACACCTCCAATTGTTATTCCGCTTATGAATCCACGTTTTTCTTCGGAAGCAGAAAAACAGTAAAGAGTCTATATACGCTTCCTCAGCTTTTAGTCGAACTTCTCATTTGATCTTATGATATAGCCAAGATGTTTTTGCATTGAAGAAAGAAGCTGCTTTTGCGAGGCTTCCCGGAGAAACAGCTCGAAACCAGCGTAGAAATCCTATGATAATTTGCCGTAATTGTGGGATTCGACTTCTTGAGACCGTCTTTCAACAGAACAAATGGACATTCAAAATCAAACCCCGGCGCCAGAGGCATCTCCGCAAAAGATTCTCTTTTCGGAGGAACTTCGTCTTCTAAAGAGAAATAATAAACAGGACACGCAAAAGTACACTCCAAGCCGAGTCTGGGGCCTTTGAGATACTCAACGAGTCAAGCGCGCGGTGATTTGAAAATGCGGTGGTACGTCTGGATTTACTTTCAATTTTGCTCTTCTTTAGCGCGTTTCAGGATTCGTGCTGTCAAAGTCGATTTCATCATTATAAGAACAAGGGCCCTTTAGGGCCCTTGACTTGAATTAGTAGGGGTTTTGTTTTACAGCTGTGCTGCTTTTCCGAATCCTCTGCCGAGTCCCGGTCCCTTTTCGCCAGAAGCTCCGTGCCTGTAGCCTGTTCCGTCCTGGGCATTCTTCAGTTCTCTTACACCGTCATTCGGGCAGTTGTCATTTATTCCGTCGCCGTCTGCATCTACGAAGTTCTCACAGGTTGTAGGATCCTGAACTCTCTGCATTGCTCTTGTTGCTGCTTCATTACCAGCCTGTCCTTTTCTATTCATGTAAACCTTTTCACCGTCTACGGGGCAGTTATCGTTGATTCCGTCGCCGTCTGCATCCACGAAGTTCTCACAGGTTGTAGGATCCTGAACTCTCTGCATTGCTCTTGTTGCTGCTTCATTACCAGCCTGTCCTTTTCTATTCATGTAAACCTTTTCACCGTCTACGGGGCAGTTATCGTTGATTCCGTCGCCGTCTGCATCCACGAAGTTCTCACAAGTAGTATCCTGAACTCTCTGCATCGCTTTCGTTCCATAGCCTACTGCCAATGTCATTCCACCGATCAG
>NZ_JFHJ01000617.1:0-3037 GCF_003666285.1 Mesotoga sp. HF07.pep.5.2.highcov
ATAGAAATAAAGAAGAACAAGAACTTATGCCCAATATTGTTAGTATGATTATACAATATGTACTAATCCAAAATAAAACTCCGAAAACCATTGCACAGGCAAGATCAGTAGAGCTCATTGCCAGAATTCGACACTATGCCGGCCTCAATGCAAGACAAAAGAGATCGATCCTGCAAAATTCCATTTTCCACGCAAACAAACTACCTTTACTTAGACAATATCAGAAATTCTTCAATACAAGCATCCGTGAATGACCCGCTAATTTGAGACTACTTATTCAAGAGTGTGGTTTAGGTGGGAAATTGACTTTATGAAACCAGATTAATCATATAGAATCGTATTACGAGTAAAAAAAACATGACATAGGATGATCCGTTCGGCCGGAGTTTACGATCATTGAATTGTCTCCTGGAGGTGGCAGATGGAAAGAGTTTCGGTGACCATTGAGGCCAGTATGGGAGGTACTGTTGACAGCTTCCTGTTGATGAGACACAGAGATGTCGAGTCCCTCAAAGAGGCACTTGTCACAGATGATTTCGAAAGAATGATGGATATTGCGAAAGACTTGAATAACGAGGGAAGATGCTGCGGGTTTGACTTCATTGCTTCGATAGGAACGAAGCTCTACGCGGCTGCCTCTGAGAAGAACAAGCTGGCCGCCGAGATCTGCGTGGACCTTTTTGGCTGGTATATGACGAGAATCAGGACGGAGGTATTCGGAGAGTGATTCAGCTTCAAAAGAAGAGAGATCTGGGAGGTTGCGATTGATTCTGAAACCTATGGAGCAGCCGGTTTTACCGGAAAGGATATCAGATAAACCTGCAATAGCCATCACCGTTGGTGATCCTGCCGGGATCGGGCCGGAAATCGTCTCGAAGGCCATTGCCGATGGGGAGATCTTCGAGATCTGCAGACCACTTGTAGTAGGCGAACTCGGGACTCTTCAAAGAGAAATAGACAGAAACTATCTGGGGCTAAAGATAGAGACAGTCTCCGAGATAACCGATCAGACGGAATTCTCTCCGGGGACTCTCACTTTGATCGACATGGGAAACCTCGATAGGCTACCGGAGTACGGAAAAGTAAATAGAGCCTGCGGAAGAGCGGCCTTTGAATATCTCGAGAAGGCGGTCGAGCTGACGGAAGAGGGAAGCGTATCGGCAATTACAACCGCCCCTATAAACAAGCTTTCTATCAAAGCTGCGGGAATACCTTACGCGGGTCACACCGAGATTCTCGGCGCCCTGACGGAGACAATTGATCCCCTTACGATGTTCGAGATCGCGGGAGAGATGAGAGTTTTCTTTCTCTCCAGACACTTATCGCTAATAGATGCCTGCAGAATGGTAAAGAAAGACAGGGTCTACAATTACATATTGAGATGCGAAGCGGCTCTGAAACAGCTGGGAATAAAGCGGACGAAACCGATCGGTGTGGCGGCTCTCAATCCTCATGGAGGAGAAGGCGGTCTCTTCGGAAGCGAAGAGATCGAAGAGATTATCCCGGCAGTACAACTCGCAAGAGGGAAGGGTATAGATGTTGTTGGTCCCGTAGGTGCCGATTCGATCTTCAACATGGCGAGGAAGGGCGCCTTCTCAGCCATCATCTCTATGTATCATGATCAGGGACACATAGCAACGAAGACCCTCGATTTCGAGAGGACGGTTTCTATAACCCTGGGAATGCCTTTTCTCAGAACTTCCGTGGATCATGGAACGGCCTTTGACATAGCCGGAAAGGGAATTGCCGATCCCACAAATTTGATCGAGGCAGTGAAAACCGCGGCTCGGTATTCGTAGATTTCATCAATTCTCTTCATTTAGTTTCTTTGATGCCTAACTGTGTTCACGACAGCCTATTATGCATAACTTGAAGTATCATGCCCGGCTGCTTTTCTTAAGGGCTTCAAGCATTAGCGAATCGATTTTTCAATATCCACTCTCATAACTTTTCGACTATCTAATTCAGCAGATATTCTACGCTTTTTCCGAGGAGCTTCTCTTTGATCCAACGCTACAGAATGCTGGAAAAGAATGCCGCCTCCCTGAAGCGAAGCATGGAATGGGCTATAATATAAGATCAAATACTTTTCCAGAAAGGAAGTTTCATGAGCACAATGGAAAGCAGAAGGGCCAATCCGCTGGTATCGAGCGAAAACTCCAACGAAGGATTCAATGCGATAAGCCATATATTGGCCGCCGTTCTTGCCCTTGCAGGTCTGGTCCTGCTAGTAGTCTTTTCCGCCATTCAACAGAAGTGGCTCCATCTGATAAGCTTTTCGATATACGGAACTACCGTCGTAGTTTCAATGACCTTGAGCGGTCTTCTCCACTTCTTCCTCTGGTTCAGAAAGTATTTCAAGATCTTCGCGATCCTCGATCATAGCGCGATATACTTGCTTATCGCCGGCACCTACACCCCTTTCTGTCTCGTCGTAGTAGGAGGCTGGGTTGGCTGGACGGTCTTTGGGATAATCTGGGGACTGGCCATCCTCAACATCGTGCTGAAGTCTGTTTTCTTCTCCACCATGCCGCTATGGATGTCGATGGCAGGCTATCTATCGATGGGGTGGCTTTCGCTTGCCATGGTCTACAGCGTCTACATACGTCTGGGGCTTTCGGCAATCCTCCTCCTGCTTCTCGGCGGCTCCTTCTATACGGTGGGGGCGGTGATCTTCATACGGGAGAAACCGAATCCCTTCCCAGGCAAATTTGGTAACCATGAGATCTGGCATATCATGGTCATGCTTGGAAATCTCACCTTCCTCCTCATGATGTTTATCTACGTTTTGCCTTACTGATCAATCTGTCAGTTCTATAAGTTTTTTTCAAGATTCCGTCTCGTTTCGGAACGTAAAATCCTGCCGAAATCCCTTGCCATGAAACGAATTTATCGCAAATTCGCCGTACTTCCCTTTATTATCGCAGTCTTGGAAGATTTAACTCTGTCACTTCTGAAATTCTTATCTTGAATTAATATAAGGATAGTACAAGAAATTGAAGTCAACTTAAATATATTTAAGGTAATGTTTGACTTT
>NZ_JFHJ01000587.1:0-3032 GCF_003666285.1 Mesotoga sp. HF07.pep.5.2.highcov
AAGTACATCATCCAGTAGCCCGAGCTTCTCCAGACGTTAAGAAGTATCAGCCCCCAAAGCGCCTGATCGGGAGAGGCGAAGAAGGGCTGAGGTTTGAAGCCGAACATGGTCAGAAAGCTGTTTGCCAGCCCGTTATACGGATCGAGGACTATCATCCAGATTACCGAGACAACGGCGAACGAGATCGCCGTCGGCAAGAAGAAGACAGTCCTGAAGAACTTGGTGAAGAAGTGGCTGGAATTCAGAAGCAACGCCATCAACAATGAGGTCAGGACAATCAAGGGATTTACGATTATCGAGTACAAGAGAGTAACAGAAAAGGATTTCCAGAAAACGGGATCATGCTTGAAGAGGTATTCATAGTTTTCGAACCCTACGAATGACTTTGTCCCGGTGTAACTCGTCATAGTAAGGCTCTCAATAACCGAGACGCCTATTGGCCAGATCTTGAATACAAGAAGAAATACCAGCGCGGGCAGAACAAAAAGCCACGCTACTTTGTTATTTCGAAACATCTGCACACCATCCGGAATAATCTAGATTCAGGCACGATCCCTGGAAAACTATCTGTACTTTCTAAGTTCTCTGTCGATTCGTACGGCGACCTCTTCAAGGGTGCTTCTTGGATCGGCACCGTAGTGAATAGAGTTGAATGCCTCCCGCAGCATTAGCTCGTACTGAGAGTATCCGGGTGTTCTAGGTCTCGGGACTGCGGTGGTCTCCATTTCTTTAACGAAGAGCTGCCACATTGGGTTATCGAAAACCTCGGGAAGGGCCTCGTAAACATCTGGCCTTGCCGGTGCAATACCGTTCAGCTTGTGCCAGGTTATTACAGCTTCCTTGCCGGTAATATACTTTGTGAAGGCCAGAGCCTCCTCAAGCTTCTTTGTCTTGGAGTTAATTCCAACATGCCAACTGCCTGTCGGGGTGACTGCAACTCCGCCCTCGAAATAGGGGAAGGGGGAAAGTCCATAATCCACGTCGGGATACTGGAGCATCCTTCTCAAGTTCCACTCGTTTCCAAGCATCATTGCGGCTCTGCCAGTTCCGAAATACTCTCGTGAAATGGCCGAGTCGTTGAGCCCTTGGGGACTGACCTTCCATTCGTTGAAGAGTTTCCAGTAGAAGGTGGTTCCTTCAACGAACTCATCTGAAGTGATATATCCCTGAGATTCAAGACCGTCGTCAGAAAGGACTTTCGCGCCTAGTGACTGAACCATGGGGAAGATCAGATACGGTCTGTCTATCTGTTCAATCACAAGACCCCAGATATCTGTAAGTCCGTCACCGTTGGTGTCTTTGGTGAGTTTCTTCGCAATTTCGGCCACCTCTTCCCACGTAAGTCTCTCTTCTATTGTCTCCGGCAGAAATGGAACACCGTATTCCTCGAAGATAGCTTTATTGTAGAATATGCCGGCCGATGAAGTTCCGTAAGGAACCGAATAGAAAGTGCCTGATAGCTGCCCTCTTCTATAGAGGCATCGAACCACGCAGACATCTCCTCATCGCTGAAGTGTTCATCCAGGGGAAGGAGATAACCTCGTGCCGCATAAGAGGCCGTGTTTGGACCATCCACAATATACACATCCGGTGTACCGTCGCCAGCCGCAAGTCTGACTTCAATCGTCTGGAAGAGCTGGCCGAAGGGGACCAGTTGAATGTCCACGTCGATTCCTGTCTCTTCTTTGAACGCATTGACGAGCTGCATAACCTGATCCTGGGGCCACCCCATCCATAGGACCTCAATGGTTGTGGCTGAAAGCATAACACCCAGTAATAGAACCGTCACCAGTAAAAGCTTTCTCATTTCCCTACACCTCCTGTTTAGCTATCTATCTCAACGTCTTCTGATGAGCTTGAAAGTGAATTTTCCCGACGGAAAGTAACTCTTCGAATACAGAACCTTTCTATCCAAAACGTCGTAATGAATCTGCTCCAGTAAGAGAAGTGAAGTACCCACGTCGACCTTGAGCCTTTCAGATAGGACTTCGTCACAACTTGAAGGAATTAAATCGCACTCGGCATATCTGATATCGATATTATAGTGTTTACCCAGTCCCTCAAAGACAGAATTGTGAATTCTGTCGGGATCTATATCTTTCACTATGGACTTCGGAATGTAATCAATGCAAACGGCAACGGGCATTTCCGAAGCGTATTTGGTAGTCTCAAGAACATGAACCAGACAGCCGACTTCCAGGTCGAGGAACTCACAGATTTTTTCTTCGCAAACACACTGATCGAATCGGCTTATCTCGCTTCTGGCAGAATGACCCTGGGATTCGATAAAGCTCCCTATGCTTGAGAGCCTCTCGATTCCTCCCCTAATGATCGGATATCTATCTGTAACGAAAGTCCCAATTCCATGCTTCTTAAGTAGCAAACCCTCTCTTTGAAGGAGGCCGATAGCTTCTCTCAGGGAATTCCTGCTAACCCCAAGCTCATGAGCAAGGTCCGGTTCCGAGGGCAATCTCTCTCCTGCTTTGAGTTCACCATTCAAGATCAGTTTTCTCAGTTCGCTATGAATCTTCCCAGAAAGTGAGACATGGGAATTGTGGTCGATACCTATCTCCCTCATTCGCACCGCCTCTTGAATGTTGTAGGATGTCCTACAGCTTAATATACACTATTCATCTTCAGAAACAAAGACTGTGGAACCCTTTTAGTTTGCGATTTGCCATCATCAGTCCACTGTACTAGGAATCGGAATTCCGGCGAAGATCGTGCTGGAGCGCAAGGCAGGGCAGGGACATCCCAGGTCGCAATGCCGGCTAAGAACATGCCGGGACGCGAGGCCGACTGCTTCGGGAAGTGATGCCCTTATAGAACATTGGACGCAATACACTGAGGAGCATCAGTGGACGCAAGGCTGGGCAAGAACTGCCCAGGTCGCAATGCTCGCTTCGCGGGGAAAGAGCGGATGAACACTGATGAAAGCCACGTTGCCGGTCAACGGTTCTCCCTGCCGAGCGGTTCAAAACCAGATCCCGAAACAAGTTCGGGATGACAGCGTATGGTTACTCCGAAAACGC
>NZ_JFHJ01000506.1:0-6142 GCF_003666285.1 Mesotoga sp. HF07.pep.5.2.highcov
TTTTGAGGATATCTTCGCTCGAACCTATCTCCATGATCTTTCCGGCGTACAGGACCATGATCCTCTGAGAGATGTAAGTCGCCACGGAGATATCATGCGTAATGAAAAGCATCGAAGATTTCAGTTCTTCTTGAATCGTTAGAAGCAAATTCAAAACGCCAGCCCTGACAGAAACATCGAGCATCGAGACGCACTCGTCGGCGACTATGAACTTCGGATTGAGGAGCATCGACCGTATTATGGATATCCTCTGCAGCTGGCCCCCGCTTAACTCGTGCGGGTACCTGGTGAGGAGACTCTCGGCCGGTGTCAATTTGGCGTGGTTCATAGTCTCGATTATCCTCTCCAGCCTCTTTTTACCATCGCGTTCGATGCCGTTTATCTTCATGGGCAGGTCCATGCTCTTGTATATTATCACCCGCGGATCGAAGGAGTCGTAGGGGTTCTGAAATATCATCTGCATCTTTCTTCTGAAGTTCCGGTCCCTCTTGTAATCTTTGCCGGAAATCGTCTCGCCCATGAACTCGATCGTTCCGCTCTGCTCGTGTTCCAGTCTGTTAATCACTCGCCCGAGCGTCGTCTTTCCACAGCCACTCTCACCCAGGACGCCGAATATCTCGCCGTCCTTTATCGAGAAGTTCAGACCGTCGACGGCCTTCACATACTGTTTCTTCCCGAACTTTCTAACGGGGAAGTACTTGACCAGGTCCTTGACTTGCAGAATCTCTTTATCCATTAAACTCACCGGCCCTAAAACACTTCACTTTTCTGTCGTTTAAATCCCTCAACTCTGGCTTCTCTTCTCTGCAGCGATCCAGCCTGTAGGTACACCTGTCGTAGAAGATACACCCCTCCGGCGGGTTCGAAAGATCGGGGAGCGTGCCGGGAATACCTCTGAGTCCGCCGCCGTGCGGGTTTAGATCCGGATGGGACTCTACGAGTGCCTTGGTGTAGGGGTTGAGGGGCCGGAAGATGACATCCTTCACGTCGCCATATTCAAGGAGCTCACCGGCATAGACGATCGCTATCTTCGTGCAGAGCTCGTTTACAACTCCTATATCGTGAGTGATCATCATGACCGTCAGGCCAAACTCTTTTACCAATCTCTTGATTTCATCCAGAAGCTGACCCTGGGTTATGACGTCCAGCGCAGTGGTCACCTCGTCCAGTATCACTAATTTCGGGTTGAATATAAGGCCCAGAGATATCATAACCCTCTGCATCATTCCCCCGCTAAGTTCGTGCGGGTACATATTGAGCGTCTTGCGGGGCAGATTGACGACCGACAGCAGCCCTTCTAGCTTCTTGATCGCATCTTCTTTTCTCGTCTCGGGTTCATGGGCGAGAATGGTGTCGTACATCTGGTCGAAAATCTTGTGCACCGGGCTGAGGGCGCTCATGGCTTTCTGGAAGACGATGGACATCTCCACCCAGCGCAACTGCCTGAACTCGTTATCGGACATGTTCAGGATATCCCTGCCGTCAAGAGTGATCGTTGACGCCTCCATGTAACCATTCCCGGGGAGAATGCGCATCAGACCGTGCGCGAGCGTGCTCTTCCCAGATCCCGATTCGCCTATCACCCCAAGTATGTCACCCTCGTTTATATCCAGTGTGAAGTCGCGCACGGCCCTCACCAGTCTGTTCTTCAATCTGTAATTTATATTCACGTTCTCCATCCGAAGCAAAGGCATATCATTCACCCTTCCTATTTTTGGGATTGAACGTGAACTGGAGGCCGTCGCCTATAAAAGAGAAGGCAAGCACGGCCAGAACGACGAAGATCCCCGGGATGATAACCATCCAGGGCGCAAAAGTCATGTAAGGTCTTCCCTGAAAGATCAGTTTTCCCCAGCTTGTGAGGTTTGGATCTCCCAGACCGAGAAAGCTCAGCGAGGCCTCGGTAAGTATGGCTCCCCCCATCTGGAGCGCCGAGTTGGCTATCACCGGAAAAATGCCGTTCGGTATAACGTGGCCGAACAGTATTCTGATCCTTGATTCGCCGGTCGATCTGGCCACCATGATGAAGGTCCTCTCCCTTATCGAGAGCGCCTGAGCTCTCATGAGCCTGGCGTTTCCCGGCCAGGTGGTCAGTCCTATCACGAACATTATGTAGAGTATGTTGCTTCCGAAGATCGAGACGATTATCAGGATCAAAAAGAAGGACGGAATCATCAGGAAGGTATCTACTATCTTGCTTACTACATCGTCGGTAATTCCTCCGTAAAAGCCCGAGAAAGAGCCGATCAAAACGCCGATTATGGCCGAAAGGCCGGCCGCCACGAAGCCCACCGAAAGCGAGATCCTCGTGCCAAACACGACGCGGCTGTAAATATCCCTTCCCAGGTGATCGGTTCCGAAGAGGTGTTCGGCCGACGGCGGTTTAAGAACGTCGTCGGTCATCTCGTCGGGGGTGTAAGGTGTGATCACAGGGGCAAAGAGCGCCATGAAGATAAAGAGAAGCAGCAGCGAGAACCCTATTATCCCCTTACCGCTGGAAAAGTAACTCCTCGCGTATTTAAGTAATTTATTTTCTCTTCTGCTCAACGAGATCTGATTTTCGACCACCATAACAAAACCCCTCTACTGATACCTTATTCTGGGATCTACAAACGCGTAAACCACATCGGTGAGAAGGATGGCAACGCAGATACAAATGGCCATCACTAAATAGATGCCGAGCAACAGATTGTAGTCCCTTCTGAAGACTGCGTCCAGCATCAATCTGCCCATCCCAGGCCACGCAAAGACGATCTCCACGAGGGCCGCACCGGCTATTGAATAGCCGAGGGTCAAGCCGAAAATCGTGATTCCCGGAAGAATGGCGTTCTTGAGAACGTACTTTCTGAATATCTTCTTCCGCGAAAGACCAATAGCGGTAAACGTCGTAATGTATTCGTCCTGATTGACCTGGTCTATCGAGGATCTTGTCACCCTGAAGAAAACAGGAATCTGGATCAAGACAAGGGTCAGGCAGGGAAGAAAGAGGTGGTGCAGGACGTCCCATAGCTTGGCCCAGCCTTCGTAACTGGCCCTGACGTCCAACATCCCCGAAGTCGGAAACACCTTGAAGGTCGATGAAAAGAGGAGTATCAAAACGAGCGCCAGCCAGAAGGAAGGCATGGCGTAGAACACGTAGGAAAAAACGGAGAAGATCGAGTCCAGTATCCTGGTCTTTCTTCGACCTGCAAGGACCGCGAGCAGCGTTCCGAGAGCGAAGGCTATCACCGCCGCCGAAACCGTGAGCAGAATGGTGGCTCCTATCCTTTCCGCTATCAGCCCGTTGACGCTGGTACCGTATATGAAAGAATAACCGAGGTCGCCCTGGAAGATATTCTTGTAGTACAGACCCAGCTGGACCACGAGCGGCTTGTCTAGACCGTACTGCTTCTCGAGAGCCTTCACCACTTCTACTGAGGGCTGTTCGAGACCGGAGATGAGCTGCGCGGGGTTACCGGGGGCCAGGTGGATTATGAAGAAATTTAGAGCCACGATCATGAGAACCATCGGAACAATGCTAAGACTTCTCCTTATGATATATCTTGCAAAGGAAGACAAAGTACCACCTCCAGAAAAAACAGGCGGGGCGATCCGTCCGGACCGCGGAAGACCGCCCCTGAAAGTTCAGCCTGCTAGAAATTGAGCTTGGTCAACGCGTAACTTCCGGTACCTATCTTTCCCGGATTGTGTATATCCAGTCCTTCGACGTAAGTCTTGAAAATGTAGACGTAAGAGACCTCGGCCAGCGGAACGAAAGGAACATCGGCCGCCAGCTGCGCTTGAACTGCGTAGTAGTATGGCTTCCTCAACTCGATATCCGAGATCTTTGCGGCCTCCTTGAGGTTCGAGTCGACGAGTTCGTTCGAATAGCCCATAATATTCAAACCACCGTCTGTGGCGACTCTTAGCGTCAGGTTCTCAGGGTCTGGACCCTGGAATCCATTTAAAAGGGCTATATCGTAGTTGTGTGCGTTCAATACCTTCTCGATCCACGTGGCGATCTCGTACTCGCCCAGGTTGACCTTTATGCCGACTTTTTCCAGGTTTTCCTTGATCACGGCAGCCATGTCCGTCCAGTCGGCGCCCTGGAAGTAGAGAAGATCCATCTCAAATCTCCAGCCGTCGCTTCCTCTGGGGTAACCGGCTTCGTCCAGCAGCTGATCGGCTCTGACCGGGTCGTAAACGGCAGCCTTAACATTCGTATCGATTGCCCAGGGAATGGCCGGCGTGTAGAAGTATTCGCCGATTCCTCCGAAACCGCCGAGAACCTTATCGACGATGGCCTGCTTGTTTATCGCGCAGGAGATAGCCTCTCTGACTTTGAGATTGGTCGACGGTCTTGCTGGATCGGTGAGGTTGAAACCAAGATAGTATCTGCTCGGAGAGGGATTGATCACAACGTTGACTTCGGGATTCATCTTGAGGGTCGAAAGCGTGTTGAAACCCGGCCTGTTCTGGTTGATATCGGCTTCTCCGTTAAGGAACGCCTGCAGAGCGGTGTTTGGATCGGGGATGATCTTGAAGATCAGCCTATCTACGTAAGGTCCCTCGCCCCAATACTCCTCGTTCTTTTCGAGAGTCACATGGTCTCCCTTGACCCACTCGACGAACTTGAATGGGCCCGTACCAACGGGTGCCTGGTTGGCCGGATTGTCGTTCCAATCAGTTCCCTCGTACAGATGGGCCGGCATTATCTGCGTTCCGTACCATGCAAGGAAGGGAATGAATGGAGCGTACGGATCCTGCAACTTGACCACGACGGTGTAATCGTCGAGACATACTACTTCCGTAATCATCGACACGTTGTTGTAAGCGGCACCCTTGTTGTTGACGATAGACTCTAGCGTATACTTGACGTCTCTGGAAGTGAAGAGTTCTCCATCGTGCCACTTGACACCCTTTCTCAGGTGGAACGTGTACTCTTTGCCGTCTTCGGAAACTTCCCAGCTGGTCGCCAGCTGGGGAACCAGATCGTAGTTGACATCCTGCGCAACTAGCTGATCGAAGATGTTTCTGTGAATCCCCGCGCCGTAGTCGTCGGTTTTGCCGCATGGATTGAACCAAATAGGATCACCCATGTAGGCGACCACCAGCGTTTGAGACGCGAGTGCAAAAACCGTGAAGAAACAGATGGAAAATAGCAGAAGCATAGACAACTTTCTCATAAAGCACCTCCCCTTTGGTAGAAATGATGTGGAAAAAGTCCTAAAGAATAATCCCAATTGTGCTAATTGTATTGATGGTATCACAATAGCGACCGACCGGATCATTTGTAATTATAAGGTTATGAAATCGTAACTATAGGTGAGCAATGGAAAGTAAATCCATGATAGAAGATCATAAACAGCTTTGACAGGAGAATATCATCCCACAGGCTCGAATCTTGCAAATCGGTGTATCATATTCTCATGAGAAGACGAACTGAAATACATCAAAACCGCATACTCATCTTGCTTTTACAGATCTCACTCATAAGTCCGTTAATGGCGCTGTATCCGCAGTCTCTGGCCAGTGTGGTTCATACTTTCGACATCATCGGCAGGGGCGCCTATCTCTATCGGAAAGACGGGACCGTGACCGTCATCTGTCATCCGGTCGACGAAGTGTTCTTTTGCTGGATGATGAACACCAACGGTTCGGCTGCCCAGCACGATCACTCCAGATCTCTCTATAGAGACCGGTTCGTCGTTGCGAACGGAAGTTATCCCGTTTTCGTGATGAACGTAAGAAACAACACAGACCGCACGATCATCTTCGGCCCCTCCGACATAACAATAAACGAAATGAAAGTCTCGATTCTCGAACTCAGGAACGAAAGGTTTGAAATCGCCGAAACTGTTATTGTTCCCGGCAACTCCGAAACCAAGATCTTCATATACACCGACGAGACAACAGTAAAAAGCCGCTCCGAGCTCGAGAAGCTGATAGTTAATTTCAGGGAATTCTCCTTCGACTTTCGGAACAACCCCGCCTGGGACTTTCTCAAAAACGACGTAGTGATATACCTGAAATACTAAACGGATTCTTTACCTGTCAGGCTTGTGAAAATTCCAAAGGTCCTCTTTTGACTCGTACTCAGTTGTTCACCAAAGAAATTCACTGTCTTCCCCTGGAAAGACCCGTCCTTCGTCGCCCGTCCAAG
>NZ_JFHJ01000407.1:0-3305 GCF_003666285.1 Mesotoga sp. HF07.pep.5.2.highcov
AGGATCAAACCCTCCATCCATGACTCATTCTTTTGAAACTCGCTGGATTGCTATCCATTTTTCAATGACCCTTTCTCCTCGCTCGCCTTTCCCGCTAACGCTAACTTCGCGTCAGCAATTCCTATACTACCAGTACCACTTCCTATTGTCAAGTTACAGGTTCGTTTCCTCTGGTCCCTTCTTCGAGCGAATCCATGCGGATTAACTCAAATTTCGAAGTGTTCTTCTGTCAAGAATGTGGAGTTCTGCATTTGTTCAGGGAGAAGTAGCGATACATTCCAGGGGCCGGCGATATGTCTCTTGATGGAGTCGTTTATATCATCAATGGTAAGGGCTTCTATTCTTGCGATCAAGTCCTCCAGAGAGTCCGGTTTTCCACAAATAACTACGTCATCCAGGAATCTGCTCAGCGTCTGCAGTGTTCCTTCGGTAGACATCAATAGTTTTCCTTTTGCCCTTTCCTTTCCATAATTGAACTGAGCTTCGGTTACGCCCCGGCTTATGAGGTTCCCTATTTCCTTTTTCAGCGAAGCCACCAGATTGTCAAGGTTCTTCGGGCCGGTGGTTGCATTTATCATGAATGCGCCGGAATCTGCATAAGAGACGAATTCAGAACTGATGTTGTATACCATTCCAAGTTGTTCTCGGATATTATGGAACAGAATGGAACTCATTCCGCTTCCAAAGAGAGTGTTGAATATCTTGAAGGCATCGAAATCATCCTTGTTTCTTCTGCCCGGGGCGTCTCTAGTCAATAGAAGATGAACCTGCTGAAGGTCCTTTCTTCTTTCAACAATCCACAGTGGTCTTTGTGAAATCACGGGAGATTTGGCAACGGGTTTAGAACCGTTGACTCTCATGGAAAGAAGTTTTCTCTCGGTATTCTTCAGGAGATCCTCGTTATAGTTTCCCGAAACGGCAAAAATAACGTTGTTTGCGACATATTTGTGATCGTAGAAGTTGGTGAGCTTTTCCTTCTCCAAATTTCCGACTGTATCCTGGTAGCCGAGAATCGGCCTGCCAAAATCTCTGTCCCAAACCTTCTCAATGGTCATGTCGTATATTCTGTCGTAGGGGTCGTCTTCAGCCGCGGCGATCTCCTCCATAATGACCCCTCTTTCGAGTTCCAGAGAGGTTTCGTCAAAACGCGGGGAGGTTATCAAATCGAATAGGATCTCCAGAGCCTCAGAAGCATAAGTGTCGGGAACCTTTGCATAGTAAACAGTTGAGACTCTTCCCGTATAGGCGTTAAGACTACCGCCTATTCTCTCGATCGGTTCCTTTATTTCGAAAGCATTTCTTCTAAGAGTTCCCTTGAAAAGAGCGTGTTCAATAAAATGAGAAACGCCGCTGATGGAATCTTCCTCATCAGCGGAACCCACCTTCATCGCGAAAGCCATCGAGACCGTTCTCGTCTCTTCTTTTCGCTCACCTATAATAACTGCGCCGTTCGGCAGCTCAATATAATGATTATTCATCAATTACCTACTTTCTGTTTCTGTCTCCTCGGTTTCTGTCGTTTCTGTCGTTCCTATGGTATGGCCTTTTATTGTCTCGCTTACTGTCCTCTTTAACCTCGACACCTTCGAGCTTCAGACTTATCTTCCCCATCTGATCAGTTCCTGCCACTTCGACGGCAATCGTGTCTCCGACCTTGTGCTCTCTAAGGAAATCCTTGCCGCTGGCACCCATCTTCGAAATATGCAGGAGCCCGGTCTTTCCTGGCGCAATCTCTACGAAGAATCCATAGGCCTCCGCTCTCGAGATCTTTCCTTCGAAAAGCTGTCCGGGTTTCACTTCAGAGATTATCGCATCTATTACTTTTTCCAGCTGATCGAGTTTTTCTCGATTGCTTCCAACGATCTTAGCCTGAGATCTCTCGTCATCTATGAAGATCGTTGAATCATACTCGCTTGAAAGTTTCTTTATGACCTTTCCGCCGGGTCCGATAATCTCCCCAATCTTCTCGTAAGGGAGATTGATCGTCCTTATAATAGGTGCATAGTCGGAGACAAACTTTCTCGGTTCGGGAATGGCTTCGTACATAAGATCAAGTATCTTGAGTCTTGCCAGTCTTGCTTGCTCAAGCGCTTTTGTCATTATCTCACTTGATACGCCGGAAACCTTCACATCCATCTGAAAAGCGGTTATACCGTCACGAGTTCCTGTAACCTTGAAATCCATGTCGCCCATGTGATCTTCGTTTCCCAGAATATCTGTGAGAACGACGGTCTTTTCCGGTTCTTGAATCATGCCCATGGCAACACCCGCCACGTGCTTCTCCATCGGAACTCCAGCCGCCATTAATGAGAGCGATCCGGAGCATACGGTTGCCATCGAAGAGGAGCCGTTGGATTCAAGAACTTCAGATACGACTCTTATTGTATATGGGAAAGATTCGCCGTTAGGCACAATGTTCTTCAGAGATCGCTCGGCAAGATGACCGTGTCCAATTTCTCTTCTGCCTGGCCCCCTAAGCCTCTTCACTTCCCCGGTGCTGAAAGGCGGGAAGTTGTAGTGAAGCATAAACGACTTCGAACCTTCTTCAAACATCGTATCGACTATCTGTTCGTCCATCGTTGCCCCGAGAGTGACAATTCCCAGACTCTGGGTCTCGCCCCTGGTGAAAAGAGCCGAACCGTGTGCTCTTGGCAGGAGATCGAGTTCAATGTTGATCGGACGGATCTCGTTGTGCTTACGCCCGTCCATCCTTACATCTTCTTCTATTACTCTCCTTCTCATTACTTTCTTCTCTATGTCGTGGTAGAAGTCCTTCACGAAACCAATGTTGTCTTCGATTTCCTCTTCGGACCATCTTTCTTTTGCTTTTTCTATAAACTGCTCGATTAGCTCGTCCCTGTATGTTTTCAAGGCTTTGTCCTTGTTCTTCTTACCGGGAGTGAGCATTATCTCGGCGAGCTTATTTCTGTCAACCAGTGTTTCGAATGATTCGAGAAATCCTTCTGGCGCAGTCGGTATCTCGAGCTCCCACTTCTCAGTCTGGAACTCACTGATTATTTCCTTCTGGAAGGCTACGAGCGATTTAATAGCTTCGTGGGCCGCTTCAAGCGCTCCGACCATGACTTCTTCAGAGACTTCTTTTGCCTCCCCTTCTACCATTGCAACTGCGTCTTCCGTCCCTGCAACAACTATATCGAGTTCAGATCTTTCGAGTTCGTCGGCAGAGGGAAACACGACGTATTTTCCATCGACATATCCTACCTGGACGCCGGCGACGATCCCTTCGAAGGGAATCGGAGAAATATTTAATACAAGTGACGATGCCATTATCCCCCAGATGTCGG
>NZ_JFHJ01000117.1:0-3439 GCF_003666285.1 Mesotoga sp. HF07.pep.5.2.highcov
TTTCTTATCCAAGCGGTTCTTTTTGCCCGACGAAGTCGGAACTGGCCTTTGCGGAGCAAAGACTGGCCAGGCGAGGCCTGACTGGCCTGCGTCAGCAGACTGGCATTGAAGATCTTTCAAATGTAATATGCTTTTATCGGAAGACTGTGGACCGTTGACGGTTGACCCGAGAGGCTCCTTGCGAAGCATTATTGCGACTTTGCGTATTGTCCAGTTATTTTCTCTGTGCGACTAAGCAGCGTGATGTCGGAGAAATCAAGATCCTGAGTCAGGAAAACTCTATTCTAATTTCCGCAACCCGTAAGAATACACTCATCAGTTGCGCCAGCAAGTTGCTCTTCTATTACGTTCTCGGCATCAAAATCGTTCTTGCGAAAGAGCGCAAGCGCAGCTTCGGGAAGATTTTCATCGAGCTTGAACTTCTCTTTCAAGGCAGAATCTCAACTCGCTCTTTTGTAAGCAGAGAAGCATATTCGATAGCGGCGATAATGTCCTCACGAACCAACGAAGGATATTGATCGATAATTTCTTCGAAACTATGTCCGGCTGCAAGCTCATCCAGTATGAGAGAAACAGGAATCCTGGTTCCCTTTATACAGGCCTTGCCATGACATATTTTTGGATCTAGAATAACTCTTTGAATACCTGCCATAAAAGCCTCCTCATCTGTTTGAATCAATTATAGCATCGCGACAATAATCGCTATAAGGTATCTTCTCCCTCTTTCGAAGGGCGGAGACGATGGATCGGGATCCGGCATGACGCTAAGAGAGAAGGGCTGTCATCCCGCAAAACTGCCCTGATGAGCTTGCCCTAAAAAGGTCCTACGGTCTATCCCGGTTTTCGCGAGAGATAGGGTTCCTGACCAGGAGCGTTGTCAGGATGACGTGAAGGGTAGTCAACCTCTAGGGTCTTCTCTGATGAGCTCCTCTTCAGTCATCCCGTGATGCTTTTGCACGGGATCTCCCTCTTCAAAACCCGGTTCTCAAAACCCGGTTTTTTTAACCCGTTCTCAGTAACCCGATCTTTGCAACCCGATTCTTGTAACCCGCTCTTCTGTCCCACACCCGATCTTACTAACCCGATCCTCGTAACTTGCTCCTTGGTGAGTCTGCACGGGATCTCCAATCAAAGAGGCGCTCTACGCTTAAGAACGAAAACCCGCTGGACGTTGAAAAGAAGGACCGTTGAAGGAGAACCAGAAAGAGCCTCACGACAAAGTCGGCCTTTGCTCGCTTCTCCAATCGAAAAACTCATTCGATGTGTCATACAATAAAGGTAAAAGGATATTGTATATATGACAAGTGATATAATATTGTCTGGGAGGGGATCGATATGCTAGACGGGAAAGCTTTAGGCGCGAGGTTGAAGGAACTACGAGTGAAGAGCTCAATAGCCCAGAGTCAACTGGCAGAGTATCTCGGGGTAGATCAGAGTTACATCTCGAAATTTGAAAGTGGTCAGCGACAACTAAGTGTTCTTTCTCTGGAAAAACTTGCCAATCTTTTTGGTCTGCCTGTCGAATCGTTACTGGAAGGGGAGTTTCATCTCGAGCAGCTTCCCTTTGCAATGAGAGCTAGACATTTGGAACCTGAGGACCTGGAATCAATCGCTGTCATAAACCGAATTGCTTTGAACCTTAGAGATATGCAGAGAATGGCGGAGGTCCACACGGACAATGCTTGACGATATTCAGATAAATGCAAACGCTCTTTGGATGAGAAAGCAACTTGGCGAAGATGTTTTCTCTCCAATAGACATCTTCGCTGTTCTTGGTAGCATACATGATTTGACTCTTGTCTATTACCCTTTGGGCAAAAGAATCAGCGGGATGTGTTTAAGAGATAAAGACAACAAGATAATGGCAATAAACTCAGAGCAAACATACGGTAGACAGCGCTTCACTGCGGCCCACGAGCTCTGCCACATCTACTTTCATAAAGAACTCCACAGAGTCGTCTGTCCAGCAGCATTTGATGAAAAAGACGCGGCTGAAATCGAAGCCAACAAATTCGCGTCGTATTTTCTGGCCCCGTATGAATCACTTAGAGAATTTCTTGAACGGCGAATTCAGAAAGAAGAAGAAATAACGCTGGAAGATGTGGTACAGGTTGAACAGTATTACGGCCTAAGCAGATATGCAACACTAATTCGACTTATCAGAGAAGGATACTTGACGAAAGCAAAGGCAGCTGAAATGCAAACCGGAGTTATCAAGTCAGCTCAAGAACAGGGTTATGATGTATCACTGTACAGACCCTCTTCTGGGGAGAAGAAAGCCACAACATTCGGCAAGTATGTGAAACTTGCCGAAACACTGAGGGAAAGAGAAGTGATCTCCCAAGGGCTATATGAACAATACCTTCTTGAAGCTTTCAGGTCAGATATCGTATACGGAACCGAAGAAGACGAAGAGAGATATGATTGAGCCAATATTCTTTGACACCGACTGTATTTCTTCATTCTTGTGGGTCGATAGGATAGACATATTGTTAAGTCTTTACCCAAAGAGAATAGTTCTTCCAGAACAAGTACTAGACGAGCTTTCAAATCCAAGCATAAGTCATCTCTCAAGTAAAGTGAACCAGCTACTGTCTCAAGATGAAATTAGAAAGGCTGAAATGCTTGTCGGTTCAGAAGAATTCAAACTGTACTACATGCTGACAAAAAAACCGCAGAGTGGACAGAAACCTATAGGAAAAGGCGAGGCTTCAGCAATAGCACTAGCAAAAGTACGCAAAGGGATGTTAGCAAGCAACAACTTGAAGGACATTCAAGACTATATTCAGCTATTTCATCTCAGAAACCTGACGACTCCGATGATTCTTCATACTGCGTTACTCAAAGGTTTGATAGACGAACCTGAAGGAAATAATATTTGGGGTCAAATGATCAAGAAACGACGAAAACTTCCCACCCTAACATTCACCGACTATCTCAACACACTTTAGAAGCCGCTGTACGCTGTAATAGCAGTCCTCAGTTGGCCGTCCAAGAGCGAGGACCCGTTCTCCGATAAGACAAATCGAGAAAGAACACGGTAGAGACATTCGCTACGCTCACGAGAAGGCGTCTCTCTTCTCTCTCTTCCTCTCTCCTCTTCTCGCTTTTTCGCATGTCCCGGTTTTCGCGAGACACAGGGATCCTGAACAGGAGCATTTCAGGATGACTTAAAGGGCTGTCATACAGTGAGCCTATGCGATTTCATCCCTTTAGCCTGCACTGAAATCCAATCACGGGCGAACAGCCGTTCGCCCCTACAAAAAGAATCGCATAATCGTCTGACATTGTCATCCCGTAACATTTCGAATAGGGGACTGACGGGCTCCTAGCGTCTGTCCCGTTTTTCGCGTCTCTTTCCAGAACGGCTCTTCTCGCTTTTGTCGGAGCAGTCCAGAATTTGACGGACTTGTCGGCCAGGTCGGAGTGATATAATCGC
>NZ_JFHJ01000055.1:0-533 GCF_003666285.1 Mesotoga sp. HF07.pep.5.2.highcov
TACAGAACCCTTTTTATTTGGACGTACGCGATTTCGCCGGCCGTTGCGGGAACGATTTGGGCACTGATGTTCAGTCCTTCGAGCGGGCCGGTAACATATTTACTAAAGACGTTTTTTGGAGCCGAAGTCAACTGGATGATGGACGGAAGAGTCGCTCTGATTGCAGTAATTATCGCTGCCTCCTGGAAAATGCTTGGCTACAACATTATATTCTTTTTGTCGGGTCTTCAGACAATTCCTCAAGAGCTTACTGAAGCAGCTGCGATAGATGGTGCATCCAGCGTACGCAGATTTTTTAGAATTACGTTACCTCTGCTGTCCCCGACAACATTCTTTCTTCTGATTATGAATACACTTTACGCATTCTTCCAGGTCTTTGGGCTGATAGACATAATGACTAAAGGAGGACCCGGCGATGCTACACAGGTTCTAGTTTATAAGCTGTACAGAGATGGTTTCATTAACCTGGATACGGGCTTTGCTTCTGCTCAATCGATAGTTCTTTTTGTTTTTGTGGCGATTTTGACCGTTTT
>NZ_JFHJ01000059.1:0-6849 GCF_003666285.1 Mesotoga sp. HF07.pep.5.2.highcov
TCTTCGTATTTCTGACCTCTTGGTACTAACCTCGCTTTCCTCTGCTTAGCAGATCATCATCTCACCGAACACGAGACCCTATAATCGTTACCCTGCTCTTCCTTTCGTAATAGCTTCATTTCTTGAACGCAGTTGCTTCGAGGTTTTTTGGACACTTCTAAAAAATGAAACGCAACAGTTTCGATAAAGCGACACGGACGATTCTTTCGGTGTTAAACTCTCAAATGAATCTACTTCATTTTGATTTCGACGGGAGCAATAATGGACGACTACCTGGGCTACAACAAACACGAATACAGAAGAACAAGAAAACTCGCGATTATTGAAGGCTCCTTTTTCAATCTCGCATTTCTTGTAACTCAGGGCTTCATCGTTACCGGACTTGCTCTCGAATACGGCGCGTCGGAGATGCTAATAGCGATAATCGGCGTTCTACCAACGCTGGCACAGCTTGTTCAGCTGGCCGCACCTCTTGTCTTGAAGCTGTTTAAAGACAGAAAGAAGGCTTTGCTTTTCAGTGCGCTCCTCGGTAGAATCCCTATTGCATTTATTCCAGTTACCCTTGCTTTAGGGATAAGAGCTCAGTCACTACTCCTTGTTCTTCTTGGCTTAGTTGCCTTTGGCAACTCACTCGTGGGGACGTTCTGGGCATCTATAATGGGCGACGTGATTGATCCGGAAACGACGGGAAAGTATTACGGTAGGAGGAACCTGATTCTCTCACTCAGCACAATGCTGATCACACCTGTGTATTCATTGATCCTCGACCGTTACGAAGGCTCTCTCGGATTCATTATTGTGACGTCTATGGCTACTGCCTTTGCGATAACAACAATATTCCTTTTGAAAATGCACTACGCACCGCCCGTAAAGACCTTTGGCCGTGGACGAATGTTCAAGGAGGTATTTTCGAATCTCAAGTTCAGGCAGTACCTCAAATTTGCCTTTGTCTGGAATTTTGCGATAACTATTTCTGGCCCATTCTACGCATACCATCAGTTGGTCAATCTTAAAGTCAGTTACTCGTATCTGAGCATTTTGAGCATAGTCGCCTCTCTCACTTCCATGCTGATGTACGTATTGTGGGGAAAGATATCCGATCAAATAGGTCATCAGTCGGTAGCGGAATTCGGGATTCTCGGGGCGACTTGTCTAGCACTGATGTGGGTGTTTGTGACTCCCCAAACAGCGGTCTTTCTCTTACCGGTAGATGCCATCGTAACTGGAGTTGTCTGGAGCGCAATAAACCTCTGTCTCTTCACGATGATGATGGGAATGATTAGAGGTTACTCCGTTGAGTCGTACGTTGCAGTACAGGCTTTTCTCAACGGGATAGGTGCTCTCGGTGGTTCCCTGCTGGGAGGATTCATAGCCTCTTATCTTAAGGGCAAGAGCATTACGATTTTTGGAATGGAATTCTTTGGTATCCAGGTTATCTTTTTGGTCGGTGCATCGTTTAGGTTCTTGTCTTTTCTTCTTCTTAGGCGTGTACAGACACCTAAGATCAAGACCGTTACTCAGGTCTTCTTCAACACAATGTCTACGGTAGGCAGAAGAATGGCCACCAGGCCCTACGAATTCCCGGTCCTTCAACTTAGATCGAGAAAGAAGAGAGAAGAAGCCGAGCCTTTGAAACTCGACCTGCCCAGCTCAATGATTGACCTCAGCGATATTGAAGGGATAGAACCTGAAGAGACAACAGATGACAGCGATCACGAAGAACGCTCTGACTCCTAGGCGATATCACCCAGCTCATACTGAAGCCTGTAAAGATCCGAGTATATTCCGCCCTTTGAAAGCAGCTCCTCGTGTGTTCCCGACTCTACAAGCATGCCCTTGTGAATCACCATGATTCTGTCCGCATTTCTGATCGTCGAAAGTCTGTGGGCAATCGTGATCATTGTCTTTTCCTTTGATATCCTCTCCATAGCCCTCTGAATGAGCGCCTCGGTTTCCGTGTCGACGTTTGCAGTGGCTTCATCGAGAACAAGAATATCAGCATTGAAAACTACAGCCCTTGCAAGAGCTATCAGCTGTCTTTCACCGGCCGAGAGCGTTCCGCCTCTCTCCAGAATAACTGTGTCGTACTTGTCTTGCAAACGCTCTATGAAATGGTGTGCATAAACGTACTTCGCCGCTTCGATCACTTTTTCCCTGCTGACGGTCTTATCGAAGAGGCGTATGTTGTCGAGAATACTCCCGGAAAAGAGGAACACATCCTGGAGAACAACGCCGACTTTCTTTCGAAAACTCTGAAGGTTGTAATCGTAGATGTTCCTGCCATCTATCTTTATCTTCCCCGACTGAATCTTGTAAAGCCCTGTGAGGATACTTATTATTGAAGTCTTTCCTGCGCCGGTTTCTCCGACGAAGGCGATCTTTTCTTTTGGACGAACCGAAAAGCTTATATCCTTCAAAACTTTGTGCTCGCCGTCGTATGCGAAAGTTACATTTTCAAACTCTACCGTGCCTTCGAGTGATTTGACTCCTGACTCGTTCGAATTATATTTCTCTTCCTCTTCGTCCATCAACTTGAAGATCTTCTCTGCAGAGGCCATTGCATTCTGCACGATGTCGTACTTCTCTGCGATGTCTTGAAGTGGCCGGAAGAACATGTCAATATATGAGATGAAGGCTACCAGTACTCCGAAGGCGAGAGTATTTCCAATAATGCTCTTTACCCCGAACCAAATAACAATCGCTATCGTTACGTAGTAGAGGAGGTCAAGCAGCGGTCTGAAAATGGCGAAGACCCATAGCTGCTCCATCAGGCTCTTGAAATGGCTCTTATTGACGGTGTCAAACTCCTTCTTTTTTCTCTCTTCCTGATTGAAAAGCTGTGTTATGGACATCCCGGAGATGTGTTCGGCGAGGAATGCATTGATTATTGCGAGCCGGGTTCTTACCTTTCTATATGCGACTCTATCGAAGTATCTGAAGACAAAGATCGCGCCGGCAATCACCGGGAGAATTGCCACCGTTATCAAGCCGAGATACGTCGAGAGGTTGAGCATTATTATGATTATTCCGCCGAGTAAGAGAACATCCTTCACCATAGATGTTATAACACTGGTAAAGAACTCGGCAAGGTTCTCTGTATCGTTTGCCACCCTTGTGGCAAGCCTTCCGCTTGGGTTGGTATCGAAGAATCTCATAGGGACTCTGATCAGGTGTCGAAAGAGATCGACTCTAATTCCGTGTGTGATCTTCTGCCCCATGTAAGATGTCGCGTAGACCTGTCCATAATTGACGAAGAAAAGCGAAAAGAGAATGAGACTCATGAAAATTGCGATCTGTCCTATCCCATTGAGATCCTCAACTCTTAGTTCGGTCAGCTGCTTTTCGGTAATTGGATAAGTGGTCGTCCCATCGGTAACGCTATACATTCCGGACTCGTCCTGTTGAAGATAAAAGGTACCCTCTTCCGACTGGACAAAACTGTATGAATTGCCCTCCTCGACAACGACGAGAGAATACTGATTGTCCATGTAATCGTCTATTGCCTTTCTCATAAGCAGTGGAGGCAGTAGGTCGAGAGCCGTCGAGGCAGCGATCAAAACCAATGCGAGAATAAGAATAGGAACGTATGGCTTTGTGTACTTCCAAAGTCTAAAGACTACCCGCCAGTCTTCAACTTTGAGTTTTTCTTCTATTTCGCTATAAACGTTTTCTGCCACGACTATTCCTCCTCGAGCTTTTCTTCGAGCATCTGTCTCTCGTACATCCTCTGATACAACCCTCCGGCCTCTACGAGATCCGCGTGGGCTCCCTTTTCCACGATTCTTCCGTCATGGAGAACATATATCTCGTCGGAATCCACAACAGCCTTCAGCCTGTGGGAAATAACGATTATCGACCTGTTGATTTCGGATTCTTTAAGGGACTTCAGAATCTCAGCCTCTGTCTCGGTATCTACGGCGGAAAGACAGTCGTCAAGAATTACTAGAGGCGCCTCCTTAATCAGGGCTCTTGCAATCGAGATTCTCTGTTTTTGACCTCCGGAAAGCGTTACGCCTCTCTCTCCGACAATGGTTTTGTATCCCTTGCTAAAACCTTCAATATCTTCATGAATCGAGGCAACCTTAGCGTACCTTTCGACCTCTTCATCCGAGATCTCCATATTTCCGAATCGAATGTTGTTTCCTACTGTCTCTGAAAATAGGAATGTCTCCTGTGGAACATACGCAACGTTGTCTCTAATCGCTTCCGGTCTAAGATTGTTGATATCTACACCGTCGATAAAAAGCATCCCCTCTTCAACGGGATACAGCCTGGCTATAAGCTTTGCCATTGTCGATTTGCCGGATCCCGTCGTTCCTACTATGGCTATCTTGGAGTCCGGTTTAACTTCGAAATCAATGTTTTCCAGCGCCGGTCTTGAACCAGTGGGATAGGTGAAGGTCAGGTTCTTCATCACGACGTGGCCCTCAAAGCTCACGACTTCGATTGGATCGTTCGTAGTAATATTGTTCTCTTCTTCAAGGACTTCCATAAGCCTTCTGTAGGAGCCCTTCCTCTCTGGATAATGTTTATAACCCATCCAAACGCGGTCATAGGCCAGACAAGCATTCCAAGATATGATGTGAATGTTATGTACTCTCCCAGAGTTATCTGCCCGAGTATTACCATTCGTCCACCAAACAGCGTGGCCAGTACAGAGCCCAGCATCGAGAGGGTCTGAGTCAAAGGGAAGAACATTCCCCAGACTTTGACTAGATTCATATTCTTGTCTACGTAGAGATTCGACTTTTCCGTGAGAGTCTCGTTCCTCAGGTCTTCTATACCGTAGCTCTTTATCAGGCGAACACCCGAAATCGATTCCTCTATCGTATCGGTTAGATCGGAAAAGGAAGCTTGAACCAGTTTGAATCTTTTATGGATCATCTTTCCGAAAAACGTAGAAACAATTGCGAGAGCCGGAAGAGGGGCAATCGAGATCCAGGTCAAACTCCAGTTCGTGAAGAGCCCCATGGCGAAGATTGTGACGGTAACCAGAAAGACAGCATCTATGATCATTACAACTGCCGGGCCCATAGCCATTCGAACGGCGTTGACATCGTTTGTGAATCTGGCCATCAGGTCGCCCACTCTGGTCTTGTCGTAGAACGTAGGGGGAAGTGTAAGAAGTTTCTCGAAAAGAGTCTTCCGAGTATAGTATTCGAATCTCCGAGCCGCTCCCATTATGAAGACGCGCCAGAACAACCTTGTTATAAAAAGGCCGAACGCAACACCTATGACTGCCATTATCAGCAGTCCGACTAGGTTAAGATCTTGGGCGCCGCCCCTGATCTCATCCACAATCATTCCTATAACTCTTGGAGTAACCAACATGAGCAGATCCACAAGAATAAGAAAGATTGAACCATAGAGGTACCTTGGCCAGTTGTGTTTCAAGAAGTCTCTTATCAAAACTATCGCCTCTCTAGTCCGCTAAACTAACTTAATATCATACTACATTTCAGGGGAAAGTGCGATGAATTTCCGAAAAGCATTTCAAGAGTCTTTCCTCTCCAATGTATAATAATATCATCAATTCAGGTTTTCCGAATCTAAACCAACACCGGAGAAGGATTATGAGAGAGATTATTGCCGTTGTGCTATTTTTTGCCATTGCAAGTACTGCCATGCCCGTTGCAGTCGTCTTTTCAGGTGGCGGAGGTAGAGGGGCGTACGAGGTCGGGGTTTATGGAGCTCTGCTGGATCTTGGACAGGATATCGAGGGGATCTATGGGTCCTCTGTCGGGGCCTTGAATGCCGCCGGATTAATAAGCGAAGGATTTGAGGCGGCCAGGGACTTGTGGTGCAGCATGGATTATTCGGAGCTCATGAACGCCTCACCGCAACTATATGAACTGATTCAAGGCAATATCGCGCAGCTTGAGACTCTTGAACTGGCATCTGCAATGAGGACTCTTACTTCGAACAATGGCATTGATATAGAACCGTTGAGAAACAAGATGAAGGAGATTATTGCCGAAGAAAAGGTAAGAGAGAGCGAGATTGAACTTGGAATTGTCCTTTACTCACTGAGTGAAATGAAGCCCTATGCTCTTTACAAAGCCTCCATACCAGAAGGAAAGCTAATTGACTTTGTTCTGGCAAGCGCAAACTTCCCTGCCTTCACAAGAGAAGAGATAGATGGAGAGGTCTTCATAGACGGCGGTGTTTACTCGAATTTTCCGCTCTTCATGGCGAAAGAAAGGGGTCACAGGGATGTCGTAGCCGTTGACCTTATTGGCATGTACTTCGGAGACTCTCTTGCTTACGTGAATATCTTTACCGACGGAATGGATGTGACGCTCATTCAACCTTCCGAACAGTTTGGAACAGTCATGACCTTCGATTCCGAAGTCTCGAAGAACTATCTTATTTGTGGTTATCTTGATACGATGAAGGCTTATGAAGTCTTACGGGGCGAAAAATACTTCATATTCGGGGATGAAGATCCCTTGCGGGACCATTTCCTGTCCCTTGACAGTGAGTCTCGAATCGAAGCCCTGAAACTACTGGGACTTGACGGAGTAAAAGACGAGTGCGCCGAGTACCATTACTACCGACAGTTCATTCCCTGGCTGGAGAGTACGTTGAAAACGCCATACATGAAAACAAGTGAGCTGGTCTCATCATTACTCGAAGAGATGGCTGACTTCCTCGAAGTCGAAAGGCTGATCGCCTATTCGCCTTCGGGTCTGCTGAGGGCGGTCCTGGCAGCATACAGAGCCGATGACTTTCGAGATGAGCGAGATCTGGACTACCTCACTATTTACAGGAGGCTTCTCGTTTTCCTTGAGTATCTTCATCGGCAGAAGCCTTTTGAAGTGCAGAGTTCCGCTGAGTTCAGATCCTTTC
>NZ_JFHJ01000063.1:0-1976 GCF_003666285.1 Mesotoga sp. HF07.pep.5.2.highcov
AAGAAGACCTTGCTCATACTGTTCCCCTCTCTTTCCAAAGGATTTTCGCCTGGGACTGTCCAATGCCTACGCTCTAGAACTTTCCAGTCACGACAGGTTTTTCGGCGTTAGAGACAATGATCTCAATGTTATCATATCGAAAATTCCAGTACTTCTCTAAACGGAGAATTTCTGCTGGCTGAGGTTCAGGGTTCCTCATAGACCGGATTATAGCGAAGTGAATTGCATTCTAGAAATTTGTCTGGGATCATCTCTGCTGAGAAAATTCAGAGAGTATTGACGATCCTTGAAAACCCAGGTAGAAGCGAGAGACCTTCTGTTGCAGTCGCCGCTCCTCACTCCCAGAGCTTACGATAAATCCTCTTGAGCTCTGCTATCCCGTCTGATATCTGGTTTTCATCGCCGCTCTTCCCGGCCGTCTCGATTTTAAAGCCGACCCCGGAAATCTCTTCAACCCCATACATTCTGCCGGAACCCTTAAGACTGTGGCCTTCTCTTGCGATCGAACCCATGTCTTTCCTTTCAAGAGCACTTTCGAGAGTAGCCACTGTCTTGTCGATGTGTTTCCCGTACTCCTCGAACATGGCCGAGGCCTCTTCCATGGAGAGCCCCATATCCTTCGCGAAGACTGTGATATTGTCCGGCGAATGCTTTCCCTCTCGCTGAATTGGACGGACTCCGGATCTCTTGTTACCCGTCTTCCCGAATATGCCCAGGTGGTATCGCACGATCTCGAGAAGATCCGACTGCCTGACCGGCTTTCCCAAAAAGCCGTCACAACCGGCCTCGATCGTCTTCTCCTCGTCTCCCTGCATCGTATGTGCGGTCAGGGCAACGATTGGTATCTTGTAACCCTCTTGTCTAAGGGCCTTTGTAGCTTCATAGCCGTCCATGATCGGCATCTGCATGTCCATAAGGATGAGATTGTACTGGTTGAAGTTTCTCACCATTTCGATCGCCTGCTTGCCATTTCCGGCAACGTCGACAGAGTAACCGGCCTTTTCAAGAACTTCTTTTATAAGCAGCTGATTGGCTTCGTTGTCTTCCGTTAGCAATATCCTGTATTTGACGTTGTCCTGCCCCGGGCCGAGGTCCATGTAGTTGCCGATCTTGCCGATAAGTTCGTCTTCCTTTACGGGCTTTTGAATTATTTCGTTTACTTTCTTCCCGAAATGGATTTCGTTCTCGGTGGTATCTGTGATCACAATGACGGCAGCTTCGTCTATCCCATCTAGCGCGGCAAGGGCATCGTCGGCATTCTTTGGCGCGTCTACCACTGCAAGGGACGCACCTAATTCCCTTACAGCTCTCGAGAGATTCGAAAGGTTTTTCACAGATTCGTAGTGCACTCCATTTCTCTTGAGCATCGCGCCGACGATTGTCAGGAAGTCCTCGTCGTCGGAGGCGACAACAACCTTTCCCGTTGGCGGCAATTCGGGTTTCTCCTTTTGCTTCGGTACTTCCTTGGAAACGTTAGAAGGAATCCTAACTGTGACTTTCGAACCCTCGCCAACCTTGCTCTCGAAGCGTATTGACCCGCCCATCAGTTCAACGATCTTCTTCGTTATGGTTAAACCGAGTCCCGTTCCGCCAAACTTCCTCGACATCGTACCGTCGGCCTGAATAAAGGGCTCGAAGATCTTGTCTATCTCTTCTCTGGAGACTCCCGAACCTGTATCCTGAACCGTGTATATCAGGTGGTGGCCATCGTAATCGAGAAGCACTGAAACGTAACCTTTGTCAGTAAACTTGAGTCCGTTGGATACCAGATTGGTCAGGACCTGTCTCACCCTAAATTCGTCTCCATCGACGTATTCTGGAACCCTTTCTGTAATGCTGTTTGCGAAATGCAATCCCTTCGAATACGCCATGGGCAGATATGTTTCGGTGATCTCTTTCACCAGCTTTGCAGGGCTGTACGGGGAGATTATCAGATCGAATCTCGCCGCTTCGATCTTTGAGAGGTCTAGAACATC
>NZ_JFHJ01000130.1:0-536 GCF_003666285.1 Mesotoga sp. HF07.pep.5.2.highcov
CTTCGATCTTTGAGAGGTCTAGAACATCGTTTATGAGACTGAGAAGATGTTCCCCGCTCCTGTATATTGTCTTGAGATACTTCATTTTTTCCAGATTCGTCTCATCGTTCATCAGTAGCTCGGCAAAACCGAGAATCGCATTCATAGGGGTGCGCATCTCGTGGGACATGTTTGCCAGAAACTCCGATTTCATCTTGCTGGCCTGCTGTGCCTCCTTCGAAACCTTCCTGAGCATTTCATTCGAATTCTTCAGTCTGTCAAGCGTCTTTTCAATGAAGACCATCGTGTTGTTCAGTTCTGAGGCGATCTCGCCCAGCTCGTCATTAGAATTGAGTTTAACCCTGACAAAGGAGCCCTTCTTTATCGACTCGAAACCCTTCAGCAGCTCCGACAGGGCCTTGGATATATGGGCGTTGAGAGTGAAGGACAGCACGAAGGAAAAGCCGAATACCCCGAGTAACACAATGCTGAGTATTGGGAGTAGCCTATTCCTGAGCATCACCATTAGACCCTCAGACTGCAACACATAGATGTCG
>NZ_JFHJ01000513.1:0-5325 GCF_003666285.1 Mesotoga sp. HF07.pep.5.2.highcov
TATACCATTCCCCATGCTCCAAGCACAAAAAGCGAAATCAAAACGCTCGCAACGAGAAGAAGAGCTGAACTATTCACCAGTGCCATGACGATTGACGAAACCGCCATTCCTCCAAAAAAGAACGTTAGTGATGGTTTTCTCCCAATTCTTTCAATGAGGATCACTGCGGTCAGATAGCCAGGCAGTTGCATGATCAACATGAAAAAGGTATACCACAGGGAAGAAACGGGCGTCAGTCCCTTGGACATGAAGATCTTTGGCGCCCACGTGTAGATTCCATAATAGACAAAACTTACGGAAAACCAGCTGATCCAGATCATTATTGTCCTTCTAGCCAGATCACCTTTGAACAATCCGAGAATTGGTTGCTTAGACTGTTTATGCATCTCTATCTCTTCATCAATCTCTTTTCCCAGTATTTTCTCTAGTGCGACTTTGCCCTTTTTCATGAACTGATACTTGGGGCTTTCAGGAAGAAAGAAGGAAATTAGCAAGAGTGGTACACTGAATAATGCAAGAAAGTAGAAGGACCACCGCCATCCAAGGCTGTTTAAAGTCAACATGGTAAATCCACCAGTGATTATACTTCCAATGGCCCAGCTTGATTCAAGAAGAGCGAGATACAAACCACGGATCTTTATAGATGAGAATTCAGTAAGATATGCGTTGACTACAGGAAGCAGACCACCATAGCCGATTCCGGCTACGAATCTTCCAATGGAAAAAGCTCTCATTGAAACCGATGCGCCGGTAAATCCGGTTGAAAGACCTGCAATTAGCAACAAGATGAGATTTGTCCACTTCCTACCGAACCTATCGGAGATCATTCCGGAAAACAACGCACCGAGCAGCATTCCCACGAATACCGAACTTGCCATCATATTCTGACTGCCTGTAGTACCGGCAAGATCTTCCACGATCGAAGGAAGTGTCAAAGAGGTAATCATAACTCCTCCGGCCACCAACATCCACTCCAGTGAAGTCAGTAGAAGCATGCGCGTTCTCCTGCCCTTAGTTATATACTTTTGGATCACTTCATCAATGTTCATCAGAGCCTCCTTCAGGTAAGCAAGTAACCCTTTCTTTTTAGAATGCTTCTAATTCTTTCTAAAGACTCATGAGAGTCAGCCTCGATTGTATGGAGATGAACTCCATCTTTGGAAAGACTGAGAAGAGGAACTGCATTTGATGCTTTTAGAGCAGCTATGAACCTGTTAAGGTCGTCTATCGTCGAAAGGTCTAGTTTGCCCTTTAGCTCTCCGTAAACTGCATGGATTACGCTAACATCAACTACATGGCCGCCAGCCTTAATGATTTCCCATAGTTCGTCATAAATTTCTTCTTCATCATGTTTCACCGATACAACCATTCTGAAGGTCCTTCTTTTGCCGAGAAGGTATCCCCTTGTTGTCGCGACAATACTCGACCCATTTTTTCTCAGTTCGTCTATGTCCTTCACGATCATCTGTCTGCTGACACCAGTTTCGTCGGCGAGAAACTGTCCCTTAACAGGGACAGAAGAACCTTCAAGTAGATTCATAATGTATTTGTGCCTCTGGACCTTCTCTATCATTCTCACCCCCGGAAACAATTACATTATAGCAGCTACTTTACAGTAAACACCTTCAAAAAAATATGCCCCGGAGGACATATCAAACAAAGAAATATTCGTAAGAAAAAAACCAACTGGTGGCAAGGGACGGAATCGAACCGTCGACACACGGATTTTCAGTCCGCTGCTCTACCTGCTGAGCTACCTCGCCATCAATCTGGTGGAAGCGACAGGGATCGAACCTGTGGCCTTCTGCTTGTAAGGCAGACGCTCTTCCTCTGAGCTACGCTTCCACCACTGGCGCCCTCACGGGGATTTGAACCCCGGTCGCCGGCGTGAAAGGCCAGTGTCCTAGGCCACTAGACGATGAGGGCCGAAGCACGTATTTTATATTACACTATAAACCGTCGGCGGTCAAGAGGCCGATGTGCATTTCTGACAGTTCATCCAGCCCACTTCTTCAATTCCAGTGCGCCTTGGACAGAGTTTTTTCGTGATAGAATCTTGAAGAAAGGGGTGATCACTGTGCCGATTGATTTCAGAATGACTAAGAAGGGCCTGATACTTCTAATTGATTCTTACAGAAGCGTTGACGAACTCAGGCAAGACATCATGAAGAAGTTCGTCGATGCAAAGGATTTTTTTTCTGAAGGAGATGAGATCTCTTTGATGCTTACTCAAGATACAAGTAAGCCCGACGATATAGTAAAAATCGTCTCATTGCTCAGTGATCTCGGCGTTCATGTTAAAGACATCCTGGTTGGCACCATGGAGCAAAAGGACGTCAAAGTCGGTCAGAAGTATGATCTCGTAAGAGAGAAGATCACAGAAGTTCGGGGAGCTCAGATTATTAGGCGAAATTTGAGATCTGGTCAAATCGTTGTGCATAATTTTGATGTAGTAGTTATTGGCAACGTTCATCCAGGCGCCGAAATAATAGCTGGAGGGAGCGTAGTGATATTCGGAAGTGCGAAAGGAGTTCTGAGAGCCGGTTATTCCCAGGGCGAGACTGGAGTAATTGCGGCTATCGATTTACAACCGTCGCTCATCCAAATAGGCAACTTCATCACTCAAGAATATGATCATTTTGATGGTCCAGCCGTTGCCCATGTTAGAACGGGAAGAATCATAGTGGAAGAGGCAGACAATGTAAAGTTTGAAGTAAAGGGGGAGGCGAATTGAATCTAGCCAGATTGTTAGTAGATCTCTCCAATGCGTTCGGACCTGTCGGCTACGAAAGTGAAGTGCATTCAGTAATTAAAGAGGCGATAGATCCCTTTGTAGATGAGATCTACACTGACGAGATCGGAAATCTAATCGCAGTTAAGAAAGGTGACAAGAAGCGGATTGGAGTATTCACTCATGTCGATGAGGTGTCTTTGGTCATTTCAAAGATCGACGAAAGAGGGTTCGCGAGATTTGAAGAACTGGGGGGAATAGATCCGAAAGTTCTTATATCTCAGAAGGTTAAGATTAAATGCAGAGACGGAGAAGAAAGGGCCGGGGTGATTGGCATGCTGGCTCCACATCTTCAGAAGAAAGAGACAAGAGGAGAGGTCCCTTCTTTTGACGAGTTGTTTATCGATGCTTCGATTAATCCAGACTTTGAGAAGATTGATGTCGGAGATCTTGCGGTAGTAGATTTTTCTGCATTTGAGATGAACGGCAAGGTTTCAGGCAAAGCGTTGGATGATAGAGCTTGTGCCGCTATAAGTATAGAGACTGCTAGAGAACTTTCAAAGTATAGTTTAACGCCCACGGTTTACTTCGTTTTTACTACGAGGGAAGAGGTAGGTGCTATTGGAGCAAAGGGAGCTGCAGAAGCTCTGGAATTAGATCTTGGGGTTGCTATGGATGTAACTCATCATGATAAAGAGAGTGATATAGAGCTTGGCAAGGGGCCGGCCTTGACGGTTGGAGGTCCGAATATCCACAAGAAGTATTTTGAGTTACTGAACAACTACGCGAAGGACAACGAAATAAAGGTTCAGTATGAGTTTGGTTCTGGTAGAACTGGAACGGATGCTGACAATGTGCAGATAGCCGGTATCGGCATTCCGACTCTACTGCTTTCACTTCCTGAAATGCATATGCATACTCCAGTTGAGGTTGTTCAGATTAGTGACGTTGCAGGTACTGCAAGATTGCTTGCCGGTTTCTTCGTCTCGCTAAAAGGAGATGAGGAAATATGAAGCTCAAACGGTTGAAAGAACTGTGCGAACTCCCGGGAATCTCCGGTTTTGAGGAAAGAGTGTCTTCATACATTATGGAAGTTGTCAAATCAAAGGTGGACTCTATCTGGACAGATACGGTTGGAAATCTAATTGCTATCAGGAAAGGAAATGGAAAAAGTTCAAAGAGACTTATGCTCCTTGCCCACACAGATGAAGTTGGCCTTATGGTCAAAAAGATTAATGAAGATGGTACGCTCTCTTTCACTAACATTGGAGGAGTCGATCCTCGAGTGCTGATTGGAAAAAAGGTTTTGGTTGGTGAAGATTTGACACCTGGTGTTATTGGATTCGAGGCAATTCATACCCAAGACCCTTCTTCTGTTTTGAAAACTCCTAGCATGAACAAGCTGAAAATCTACTTAGGCTATTCAAAGAAGGAAGAGGCTTCAAAAAAACATAGAATAGGGGATCCAGTTTCTTTCGATACTCGGTACGAAGAGATAGGAGACTATGCAGTCGCAAAGGCTTTCGACGACAGAACCGGTTGTGAAGTTTTGATAAGGGTTCTTGAAAGCCTTGACGAAAAAACGGTTGATTTCGATGTTTATTTCGCATGGGTCGTTCAAGAAGAGGTGGGTCTAAGAGGTAGCGGTGTTGCCGCGAAGCAAATCAAGCCCGATGTTGCGCTAGTCTTTGAGAATACGACAGCCGGTGACAATCCAGAGCTGCCCGAGTACAGATGGGCCACAAGTCTCGGAAAAGGTCCCGTACTGACTTTTGCTCATAGCGGTTTGGTTCTTGACAAGAAGATCCTTGACACGATTGTCGAAACAGCAAAAAGCAATTCGATAGAGTTCCAATATAAGAGCAGAATAGCGGGAGGAACTGACGCAGCAAGGCTTGCGAAAGTAATGGCCGGTGTGCCATCTGGAGTCATTTCCACGCCTTCAAGATACATTCATTCACCAACTTCGGTAATAAATGTCAACGATTTTCTTAAAGTAGTAGAACTTGCAACTATACTGGTTAAGGAAGGGAAGGTGCTGTCTAGATGAAGAAACTTATCGAAAAGCTTGTCACTGTTAGTTCTCCAAGTGGCAGAGAGTCTGCCATCAGAGAAGTGATTGTCGAAGAGATAAAGCCTTATGTTGACGAGATGAAGATAGATCCTTTAGGAAATCTTATTGCAGTGAAAAGAGGAAGTAGTGGAAAAAAGCTTCTGTTTGACGGGCACATGGATGAGATTGGGGTTGTGGTCACTCACATTGATTCAAGCGGGTTCTTGAGAGTCGATTCAGTTGGAGGACTGTCTCCGTACATGCTTCTCGGTTCGAGATTGATCTTTGAGACAGGAGCTTCGGGAGTAGTGGATGTTGAAGGTGAGACGGCAAAGGAACTAGGAGAGACTATAAAGAACCTGGACTACGATCATGTTTTTGTAGATATTGGTGCAATTGACAAGAAGGACGCAGAGAATAAGGCACCGATTGGTACTTTCGGAACCTATGATTCAACCTTTGTCGATCTTGGAAAGAGAATTGTCTCCAAATCGATGGACGATAGAATTGCATGCGCAATAATGATTCAGGTATTGAAAGA
>NZ_JFHJ01000302.1:0-2410 GCF_003666285.1 Mesotoga sp. HF07.pep.5.2.highcov
GAGCTAGTAAACAAGAACCCGGATCTGAAGATCTTGGACGGTTATGTGAGACCCGACACTTACGGACTTGCTTTCAGGCAGGACAAGGATTCCGACTCTCTGGTCGAATGGTTCAACTGGTTCCTCAAGTGGGAAAAGCTGACTGGCGAATACGGAAAGATTTACGAGAAATACGTAGGCAAGGCCTGGGAACCATCTTTCATTATTGACTAAATCAAGAAAATCGTTATTTCAAGATGAGATGGGGGGCTAGCCCCCATCTCATTTTAGGAATCGAAAGGGGAATTCTGATGGAACCGATTGTTCGAATTCGAGGTCTCAACAAGTCTTTTGGCAAACTTCACGTTCTCAAGGACGTCGAATTAGATATATACGAAAGCGATGTGCTGGTCCTTTGCGGACCCAGCGGGGCCGGGAAAAGCACTCTTCTTCGCTGTATAAATATGCTCGAGCACTTTCACGAGGGTTCGATCGAGGTTTTGGGAAAAGACATCAAGGAGACAAGAGCTAACCTGAATTTCGTTAGAAAGAACTCGGGAATGGTCTTCCAGCATTTCAACCTCTTCCCTCACATTTCCGTAGTTGACAATGTCACTCTAGCGCCCATACTAGTTAAGAAAGTACCTAAACATGAAGCCGTTGAAAAAGCAAAGAAGCTTCTGGATCAGGTGGGATTATCGGCGAAGTACGATGCCTTCCCTCCTCAACTCTCCGGAGGGCAGAAGCAGAGAGTTGCCATCGCTAGAGCCCTTGCAATGGATCCAAAACTCATGCTTTTTGACGAACCCACGTCGGCCCTCGACCCTGAGATGATAAAGGAAGTACTGGATGTCATGACTAACCTCGCGCGCGGCGGTATGACGATGATAATCGTCAGCCACGAAATGGGCTTTGCGAGACAGGTGGCCAACAAAATTGGTTTCCTGGATGACGGGAAGCTGATCGAACTTACCCCTAAGGATGAGTTCTTCAACAATCCCAGGAGTGATAGAACCAAGGAATTCCTGAGCAAGATACTTTAGGTGATGTCATGCTTGACATGAGAATGATCTCACAGTATCTTCCCGATTTCTTTGAAGCATTGTTGGAAACGCTAAAAGTTGCGGCTTTGAGTGGTGTTTTCTCCCTCATTATTGGAACGGTGGTTGGCATCCTTTCAACTATGAAGTCCCGGTTTGCAAGAATACCCGTAGGAATATATACGGGATTCATAAGATCGACTCCTTTGCTTGTCCAGTTGTACTTCGTCCACTACGGTCTCCCGATAACCGGACTGATGCTGACTTCCTTTCAAAGCGCGATAGTTGCCTTTTCTCTCAACAGCGGCGCTTATATATCCGAAATAGTGCGCGGCGGGCTTATAGCTATAGACAAGGGCCAGACAGAAGCCTCAAAAGCACTTGGTCTATCATGGTTTCAGACGATGCGTAAGGTTATATTGCCTCAGGTCTTCAGAAACATCCTGCCACCACTGATCAGCCAATTCTCGTACTTGATAAAAGACACAAGTCTTGCGGCAGTTCTGGTTATCCCCGAGCTTACATACACTGCTCGGAAGATCGCTGCGAGAACCTATATGCCATTCGAATCATTCGGTGTACCGATGTTAATGTATTTCGGAATCTATCTGGTTCTTGCTCTTCTGAGCGGTCTAATAAGCAGAAATCAGAAATCGAGACAGTCGGATGCGAAGCGATGGTTCGGTCTTAAGAAGGTGGTATGATGCAAGACATATCTTTACTACAGCAGATAGTTAGGCTCGGAGTCGCCTTCCTTAACAACCTGGCCTTTCTTCCATTCGTTCTGGGAATCGGTATAGTGCTGGGAATTGCAATCGCCCTGATTCGTTTCCATCGAATTCCCGTTGCATCGCAACTTCTAGGCATTGTTGTAGAGATAATCAGGGGATCGCCCTTCTTGATAATCGTGTACGCGATCTACTTTGCGCTGCCGTACGTTGGAATTGAATTGGGCGCGTTTCAGACGGGAATAGTCGTTCTTTCAGTTACGGCAACGGCATATCTTTCAGAGGTTTTCAGAAGCGGTCTTCTGTCTTTAGATAAAGGGCAGTTTGAAGCGGCCGAGGCTCTTGGATTGAACTACTTTCAGAAACTAATCCATGTAGTTTTGCCTCAGATCATAAAGAGTACCATGCCGTCAATTGTCGGCCAGATAGTAATGACAATAAAAGACACTTCGATAGTCTCACTCGTTGGAATGGTTGAGATCGTAAGAACCTCCAGACAGATAATGCAGCTGACTTTGAGTCCGTTTACTGCATTTACCATAGTGTCTGCGTTCTTTATACTTGTGTGCTATCCGCTAATTGTCATATCTAAAAAACTAGAGGGAGGGAGTAACAAATGAAGTTTCAGCTCGAGTCTTCCAAGCTTGAGTTTTTCAGGCCCGA
>NZ_JFHJ01000024.1:0-3622 GCF_003666285.1 Mesotoga sp. HF07.pep.5.2.highcov
GCTCCGCCGATCGAAACCTTGTCGGCGAGGAACAACGATCCCGAGGAGAAGAAAGAGAAGGCGGGCCTCGGTTCGCTCACGGTGAAGGGGATTTCACTTGACCACCTCTCCTCATCTAGCACCGTTCTCACATAGAGGCCGGAATCCGAGAACTCTCTCGGGATCACGAAGTGATCATCGATCAGAAGGAAGGCGATTCCGTCCTGCCCAAGAAATGCCGACAGTTCTTCCACATCTTCATTGTCGAAGACAATTCCGGCAACGTATCGCGATTCGTTGCTCTCTACAGTCGAGAAGTAGACGAGCTGTCCCTCAAGCATTTTGAATCCGTTTTCTGCTTCTTCGATTTCGTTTAACTGCCCTTCTGAGATGGCTGGCCTGTTAAGAATTGTCTTTCGCTCGTCTCCAAGTCGAATGAGAATATCGCAACCATCATCAATAACTCCCTCAAGCGAATAACCGTCGACAAAAACCTTCATATCCTTGCGCAAGTCGATAAACCACTGAAAGACGGATTGCTTCTTTGAGCTTAGATAGCTCTTGTATTCGTCGGTCGCTGTGCGGACAAATGTGACGGAAAGCAGAGCCACAAGGACAGTCAAGACTGCCAGGACGAAAAGCAGAAACTGTAGCGATATCTTTCTACTTAGTTTTCTCATAAAATGACTCTGCCTCCTCAACTGGACAAGACTGCATCATAATTTCATTTGCCGACGTTGAACTCCCATTGTACGTCCATGATTCTACCCTCGAGAGTTACGGAATAGTAAATGGACGTATCTAGATAGACACAGAATGCGATTAACAGGCCCTCTGAATCAATAGCTATATAAGGATTGTACCTCTCCGTCTGGAAGATATACTCCTCACCAATTATGAAGAGATCGGCCCAGACTCCTTCAACGGGTTCTCCGCGCTTACACTTCCCCGTAACGGCCACATTCAGGAACGATACACGTGAGGGACCTTCCGGCAGCTCGAAGAACAACAAACCGACAACATCCTTTATCGGGAAATCGAGGTTGGATATTGCATCGAATGGAATCGCTGTTACGGTGGCGAAACTGCCTTCTTCCATTTCGTACCCTCTAGAAGTAAATTCGGAGTAGCTGCCTATAAGCGGTTCGATCTGTTGGATATCGACAGACAAACCAACAGATGCGATAACCACAAAGACAATCAACACGAGTCTCAAAACCTAATCTCTCCTTCGCGTTAAGAAATGTGACCTTGTCTCAAAGAGATTATATTACGCAAGGGCCGGATATCATAAGAACAGGAGCTCACAGATTAGATTGCTTTCCGTGAGCTCCAGTTGCATCTCAATAGATAAATGGTGTTTCCGTAACAGTTACACGATTAGTTAAGCCGAACAATAAGAGATTCGAGAAAGTTTATCAGTTCATTTATATCGTCTCCGATTGCTTCCTTCTCGATAATCTCCTGAGGAGTCAAAGACAGCCCGTAGTACTCCCTGTTCGTATCCGTATCCTGCCGGATTATAGATCCTCCCAGGGAAACGCCGGCGAATATACCGTTGCTGACAGAGTAAGAGTAGATAGCCGCTTCGAGTTTGTAATCGGTGTCGGCGGAGAGAGTCTTTCCGGTAGGTCCGGCCGAAATAGAGGCGCTTCCGCCGAGGGTAACGTTGTTGCCCAGGAAACCTTCTATACCCTTCTCATTCATTATTACGAATACAAGCCCGCTCTTTTGAACACCGGCCTGAAATCCGTAGCTGATACCGTATAGCTTTAGAAAAAGAGGGCCATACCAGCGTCCATCCTCTGCTCTCTTCAGCAGAAAGCCCTCTCCAAACTGCCCGCCAAAACCTAGCGCAGCCTTCACCATTTCGGGATAAATAACTATCCCATTTGACTTGCTCAACAACTCAATAAAAGAACCGCTGTCTTCCGTTTGCGTGAGCTCTTGAAGGACGCCCAGGGCGTTCTGGATCCGTTCCTTTGGTAAACTTGCCCCAAATGTCGAGAAAGAAGCCATCATGATCACCACCAGTATCAGTTTTTTCATTTCAATCCCTCCCCGTTGTTCATTCTATTTCACATTGAGGAAAATATCCTGCTTGTCCTGACCAAATGTGACGCTTAACAACCTGAATTCCCCTTTGGAAGAGATGTGCGAATAGTCGCCTTTCTCAACCTTTACCTCCTGATACTGGAAATAAGGGAGATCCTGAACGAAAGAGAAAACGCTACCTTTCGAGTCGGTCACGGCATAGAGGAACCTCAACGCGTCGATTATCTCTGATTTGATCACAGCAACCGTCACATATCCCCCCTTGACTTCGCTCTGAGGAAAGTCTTTCGAGAAGATCTGTCTACCCTCTCCGTCGTAGGCCGCCACGGTCAACAGGGGTTTTCCAGAAACGTCAAGCTTGATCTTGGTGAAACTTATCTCGCTTTCTTCCAGTCCGCAAAGGGCGAGAATCTCCTCTCTGGAAAGTGTGAGTTTTTCCTCTGCTGGATTGGGTTTCTCGCCACAGGAGGACACGGCAAGAATTGTCAGCAAGGCTAAATTAACAAGAACCACTATCAGACTCTTTCGGCTGTCAAATTTCATACTACCTCCATCATTACATCAGAGCGGTCAGTAATCAAGAAATCGCACACATCTCTGACCTTGAGAAATAGGTCCGAATCGTTTAACGTCCACAAAGCAACTCTCGTTCCTTCTTCGCGGATCTTTCGAAGCAATGAAAGCCCCTTCTCCAGGCCTATGTTTTCGAAGAGATCCTTGTTGAGATTAACCGAATAAGGCCTGTATCTCTCGATCACTTTGTACAGGAACTCTTCACCACCCGGTCGAAGAAGCTCCTTATCTATTATAGGGGCTACCATAGGGCAGCATAACTCCTCTTTGAACTCATGAAGACAATCATGATGGAAGGAAGAAAACATAGTCCTTTCGAGGGCGTCGAATCTCTTGACAATCTTAATCACTTCAGGTACAGCCTCTACGGCTTTGATCTCAACATCGACAAATATATCTTCGGGCAGTTCCCGGTAAATCTCTTCAAGAGTGGTCAGGGCGTCAAATCCAACAAGCCCCATCTCTTCGAGTTCGGCGAACGTCTTTTCCGAGATCTTTACATCCAGTCCCATGGTCCTTTTAAGATCGGGATCGTGATTCAGGATGACCACGCCATCCTTTGTAAGCCTGACATCGAGCTCTACTCCATGTGCGCCGTACGATAGCCCCTCTTTGAAAGATCTAAGTGTGTTCTCGTATCTGCCCTTCCCCATACCCCTGTGGGCTAAAACAAACATACAAATCGCCTCCGCAACCCGGCAAAATACTTCGCTGAGATCATTCTACTGTGTTATGGAAACTCAGTCAAGGCAATGTGAGGGAAGAACAGCCAGTCTGCTTTCGCAGACCAGTCAAAAGGCGAGAATCATCACCGCCAGTGAAGCTCCGCCAGTACCACTTCGTGGCGCCAGTCTCAGCTTCAAGCTGAGGCCAGTCACTGCAAGCAGCGGCAAGAACAACCAAGAAACGCAAGTGATGCAGAACATCAGGACCGTCGCACTTCAAGCGGCCAGTTCCACTGCGCGAGTGAGAACAGTTGCAAGTTCTCAGTTCCAAGTTGCAGTGTGCCAAGAAG
>NZ_JFHJ01000633.1:0-5352 GCF_003666285.1 Mesotoga sp. HF07.pep.5.2.highcov
AATGTAAACGGCGAAAAGGAAGTGGAATTCATTGATCTCTTTTCCCTCGATGGAATAAGGATCTATACGAGGGGGACTCTGTTCATACTCTTCATTGCAATCAGGGAGCTGTTCGGTTCGGCACAGTTGAATGTGCACCACTCCAGAGGAACGGGACTAGTCTGCAATATCGAGGGATTAGAAAGTACTTCGGAGAATCTCATTAGAATCGAAGAGAGAATGAGGGAGTTAGTCAAAGAGGATATCGTTTTCGAAAAGGCCACGCTGAGGAAATTCGAGGCAATACGGCTTTTCAGTGAAGATGGACAGAGAGACAAGGCTCTGCTCTTCAAATACAGAAAGAAATCGACCGTCAATATCTACAGATGTAAGGGATTCATAAACTACTTCTACGGTTATATGCCTTACTCGACCGGAGCTATACTGAATTTTTCCCTAATACCCTATGGAGATTATTTTATACTGAATCTCCCCGACACAAAACAGCCTGACAGGTTACCGAAGTTCGTCGATCAGCCAAAGATCTCTACCATCTTTCTCGAACATGAAAGATGGGGCGAGATCCTCGGAGTGAAAACTATTGGAGAGATAAACGAAATAATCAGCAAGGGCCCAAGAGAGATTCGAGAGATAGTGAATATTACGGAATCCCTCCATGAAAAGAAGATCGGTGCTATCGCAGACCAGATTGCCAAACATAAGGAACCCAGTCTGATTCTCATAGCAGGTCCTTCAAGTTCCGGAAAGACAACCTTCTCAAAGAGGCTGATGCTTCATCTCAAGGTGCTCGGTATGAATCCCGTGCAGATATCGATTGACGATTACTTCGTCGACAGAGAAAAAACTCCGCTTGACGAAAACGGCAATTACGATTTCGAATCGATACATGCTCTTAACATTGATCTGTTCAACGAACAGATCTCGCAACTCTTGGATGGCAAAGAGGTCTTGCTTCCCAAATTTGATTTCATGCTTGGCAAGAGCGGCTTCCATGACAAACCCATCAGAATCTCCGAGGGTCAACCGGTGATCATAGAGGGAATTCATGGTCTTAATGAATTGCTAAGCAGCTCCGTTCCAAGACACAGGAAATTCAAGATATATGTCAGCGCCCTGACGCAAATGAATCTCGACAGTCTGAACAGAATACCAACTACGGACGTCAGATTGCTGCGCAGAATAGTGCGTGACAACAGATCGAGAGGTCACTCGGCGCTTGACACGATGCGCATGTGGCCAAGCGTCCGAAGAGGAGAGGATAAGTATATCTTTCCCTTTCAAGAAGAGGCAGATGTCATGTTCAATTCTGCCATAGTGTATGAACTGGCAGCGTTAAAGGGATTTGCAGAGCCTCTACTTGTTCAGATTGATGATTCCGTACCTGAATATATCGAAGCTAAGAGGCTTCTCAGGTTCATTGATTACCTGCTTCCAATGATGAACCTCGAGGATATTCCGAGAACCTCCATTATCAAGGAATTCATTGGCGACAGTGTATTCGGTTCCTTATGAGGTGAAGCCATGCAAGGTGTAGACAATGAGACAAGGAAAGCTGTCCTGAACAGACTGAAAAGAATCGAGGGCCAGATTAGAGGGCTGCAGAAAATGGTTGAAAATGACAGAGTCTGCGGTGATATTCTGACGCAGGTGTCGGCAGTCAACTCTGCACTCTCGAAAGTATCAGAAATGATAGTCAAAGGTTATACGAGGAAGTGCGTAATTGAGGCCAGTAAATCTGGTCAGATCGAAGAGCTTGACACTCTGATCGAGAACATAATTAAACTTAGAGGAGTTTAGATGATTCAATACGGTGACAGCATTCTGATAATGCTTGAACACGAAGAGGCGAAATACTTCTCTGAGGTGAAGAGAGGCAGTGTCCTAAAGACACATTATGGAAACCTGATAATGGATTCTCTTGTGGGAAGAGAATTCGGAGAGAAGATTAGATTGGGGCTTCGGGATGCCTTCCTGATAAAACCATCAATGATTGACGGCATCTTCTCTTTGAAGAGATCAACACAGATAGTGTATCCAAAGGATGTCGCGTTTATCTTGTTATACCTCGACATAAAGCCGGGCGATGTTGTTTATGAAGCCGGAACGGGGACGGGTGTAATGACTTCTGCTTTTTCTCGAGCGGTATGTGAGTCGGGCAAGGTGGTATCATACGAAAAGAGACAGGATTTCTTGGAAAAGGCGCAGAAGAACGTTCGCCATCTTGGCCACATAGAACGGGTGACGTTCGTATCTGGGGATGTTGCGGAATGCAAAGAAAGTCAGAAAGCCGACGCCTTCTTTCTGGATGTTCCCGAACCCTCCGCTTCCCTTGAGAGCGCAGTATCCATTCTTAAGAGAAGTGGCAGGATCTGCATTCTCTGTCCGACAGCTAATCAGGTTCAGGAGACTGTAACGATTCTAGGAACACTGGGAATCATTGATATCCAGGTGTGGGAGATACTTGCCAGAAGCTATAAGGCAAACCCCGAAAGATTCAGACCTGAAGATAGGATGGTCGGTCATACTACATACCTGGTGTTTGGCATAAAAGTAGAGGGGAGGAAGTTAAATGGAAAAGAATAGAGTCCTAAAGATATTGTTGACTGTCTCAGTCCTGGTTGCAGTTTTCTTTCTGGGCGCACTTTCATCGATGACAGACGATGAAATGTTCGAGAAGTTCAGCCCCGTTTTCGAGATTCTTACGTACATCGATCGCAACTATTACGACATTGAAAAGGTAGATTATGACGCGATTTTAAATGAGACTTTGACAGGAACGATGCGTGGACTAGACGATCCCTTTGCATGGTACTTTGACCCGGTTCAAACTAAGGAAAACGAACTGGATACCACCTCCAAGTACGGTGGGATTGGCTCTACTGTGCAGTACAACATTGAGTTCGATTGTCTAGAAGTGGTGGCCCCGATGGCCGGAAGCCCTTCCGAAAGAGTAGGCCTTAGAGCAGGCGATTTGATTCTCACGATTGATGGAGTGCCAGTATCGGAAGTTGGTTATTACGGCGCAGTGAATATGCTGAGAGGAGACCCCGATTCCCAGGTAGTTCTTGAGGTCTATAGAGAATCCGTAGAGAATCCTTTTTTTGTAGAGATCACAAGAGCCTTCATAGAGATTAAGAGTGTCAAGACGGAATTGCTTACTGTTGAAGATACCGAAATTTCTTACATTCAAATAACCGGTTTCAACGCGCCAACTTATGATGAATTCCAGGATGCTCTGAATTTGAGCAGAGAGAGTGGGGCGTTCATTATCGACCTTCGTAACAATCCTGGCGGGCTATTACAGAGCGTTTTGAACATATCATCACTGATGCTTCCAAAGGGTAAGAGAGTAATAACGATAAGATATAGAGACGGTCAGGAAGAGGTTTACAATTCCTGGGGATCAAGATATAATTCCTACTTCACAGACAAGCCGATTGTTGTGCTTGTAAACGATGGCAGTGCTTCTGCTTCAGAGATACTCACGGGGGCACTTAAGGATCACGGACTGGCAACGGTTATAGGAACGACAACTTTCGGGAAGGCAGCAGTTCAGACAGTATTTAATCTCTCGAACGGAGGAGAAATATGGCTTCCAACCGCGCATTATTTTACTCCGAATGGAAGTGATATTCACCTTCAGGGAATAGAACCAGACATAATTGTTGAAGCCGGTGAGCAGGCTCCCAGTGAGGACGGGAGAGAGCTGACGCTTTCAACGGCTACTGTAGATGTGGAACACGATCTTCAACTTTCGAAAGCTATCGAGACTATTCTCGAGAAACTGGGAGTTAAGGTTGTAAATTGAAGATAGCAAGTGTTTCAATACTGATTTCGCTCATCGCACTGATTTGTGGGCTTCTCGTAATTGTATACATGAATTTTGAAACAATTCAGAATGTCGGGAGCCGGAGAGCGACTCCCGACTTCTTTCTCAGAAACAGCTTTATACCTTTGCTTGAGCGATTCAAAAATCATCTCGAAGAGACAAAGGATTTCAGCTCTGTTCTCCAGCAACTCGAGAGAGAAGGTGTCGGACCCTGGATCATGTCGGCTGAAAAAGGCATTAGAACGTTTACCTGCCCCTACAAGGAAGTCTTCTCTAGGTTGCAGACTCTCTTCTACATTGAAACGGGCAAGAACGGTATAAGAGAACACGAGACAGTAGAGTTTTTCGGTAGCACGGTAACTAGAATGGAGTCCATCGATTACGGAGCTTTCCGACTTACTTATCTGCCTGGTTACACGCTTGTCATGGAGTCAGACTACAATTCATTCCTGAAAGAAGGATTCAGGTTTTACAGAGTACATTTTATGCACTCTATAAGTCCCGGGAGTTTTGTCTCAGACGTCTTTGCCGGAAGTGGTCCTGTTGTCGTTTTAAGAGAGGGCGGCGTGATCAACCAGTCCTTCATTGAAACTGTGGAGCGCTACTCAATACCATATCTTCCTGTAAGGTATTTTCTGATAAAAGACTGAAGCGATTAGCAAAAAAGATGTTTCTTCATTTCAAAGTTGGTATACTTGAGATGCTTTTCTAAGGACAAGAATATTCGATGGTGAGTGATGGTTAGTTGTTGAGATTGAGTGAATTTGTCATTAGACACCGTGTTGCCGTCATAGTTTTTTTCGTTATACTTGGCGCCTTCGGTGCATATCTTTCCACGAAGCTGAATATCGATTCAGATCTACTCAAGATACTACCCAAAGACAATCCTGTTGTGAAACAATACAATCGTTTCATTAGCGGGGATACTTCTGGAGACGTTACATATATCGTACTCCAAACTGACGATAAAACTGAAAAGGGCATAGAGAATCTGATTTCTGCAGGCAGGCAGATTTATGAAACAGCCAATGAAATGAAGAATATCGAATCTTTCGTAAGATTCGATGTTATGTCAGATTTGGGGCCACTCGGGCTTCTTATGGTAGATCCCGCTGAACTCTCTTCAATGAGAAGCCGAGACCAGGACCTCTCTAGAACGGTTCAAAGCCTCGTCAATTACGATTTTTCAGCTGTCCGCAGCATAGGTCAGATGCTTGTTGAATTTGAGGAGCTCAGAGGGCTCCTGGGGAATTCCCCGCAATCCGACGAATTCTGGAATTTTGTGAGGTTGCCGGAAACGATCCCAACGAACGATCCAATGGTCCTGGTAATGGGCATAAGACTTGATGGTCCTTCTTCGGACGTGTCTTATGTAAACAGAGTCATACCCCTTCTGAGACGGTGGGTAGGAGAGATATGCAGTTCATATGGTTTGTCTTTTGGCATGGCAGGCGATCACTTCGGGACGTACGATTCAAACAAGCAAGTTAACGATGACTTCATGCTCACCACGATTATCTCTC
>NZ_JFHJ01000547.1:0-767 GCF_003666285.1 Mesotoga sp. HF07.pep.5.2.highcov
CCCTTTTTCATGTTGTTCAGAAGCTGAGCAACCTCTTCAGTGTTATTTCAACTCTTCGAGCTTCTTGATTATTAAGGATGCTTCGCGAACTTGACGGTTGGCAACTTCAAATCCGAGACCGGTTACCAGTTCTTCCAGTTTACTTTTAGCTGTAGAATACGGAATATTTAACTCTTTTCGAAACTCTTAGAGATTCCTTCTATTCTTGATGAAGGTCTTCAAAAACCCAAGAAGCTCTTCTTGCAAAGATGAAAGTTCTCCCCGCGAAAATGATCCGATTATCTTTGCCTTGCATTTCTGACAAGCATACTCAGTTATCTTCAAGTCTGTACTGCAGCTTGGACATTTGTCGAGTCGTTTTTTCGTTTGGAACCCCTCCAGCAGATCATAAACCGCGATAATGAAAAGAATAAAAGCAGTGAACGAAGTGACAAGTCAACACGATCAATCTCAGTGGTTTGATGAAATCAATTATTGATGCTATAGATTCAACTCGGCAATAACTAGAGTGGATACAGATTTCATTAATTGGATGAATCTTGTCCATCCTTATTTACTTCATTACAAGTTTCCGGTGCCGAAAGATGGACAGGTTGCTTTGGAGTAGAGAGAACTGTCGCGAGTGCTCAGGATTCATAAATAGCAGTAATCCTGATTATTTGAGACAGGTTCTTCTTCTCGGGAAGACAACTATTGGTTCACTCCCAACAGTGATGATCCTGTCGATTAACTCCATGCCCATCACTCGATGATCGCCTGTTTTGTTT
>NZ_JFHJ01000677.1:0-2591 GCF_003666285.1 Mesotoga sp. HF07.pep.5.2.highcov
TATGAATATGATAAGGTCCCTTTTTCGCGGTGGACAGGGATCCTGACCAGGAGCATTGTCAGGATGACGTGAAGGGAAAGTCTGCCCGGACGAGCTCCTCTTCTGTCATCCCGTAGTGCTCCTGTACGGGATCTCACCCAAACAACTGCTGTACGCTTAAGAACCAAAACCCGCTGAACACTGTGAAGACAACGTTGTCCGTCAACGGTCCACCACCCTATGCGAAGAAAAAACAAAGATCCCGAAACAAGTTCGGGATGACGTTTGGGGGTATCATCCGTAACAAAAAAGGGGTTTACACAAAAAAAGAGACAGAACCCCGTAGTGCTCCTGTACGGGATCTCGCCTCTTCAGTCTCATCGTCTCTTTCTCTCTCTCTTCTCTCTCTCTATCTCTCTCTCTTCTCTCTCTCTATCTCTCTATCTCTTCTCTCTTTCTCTCTCTCTATCTCTCTCTTTCTCCATCTCTCTCTCTCTCTTCTCTCTCCCACCTCTTCTCGCGAGACGAAGTCTGGCAGGCCTGCGTTAGCAGACTGACTCACTTGAATAATTCTAGGTACGATAGTGTACAATCCAACCAGGGGAGGTGGGCTTTTGTGAAGAAGATTGTTACGAGAGTGATTATTGGTTTAATTATTGGGTTGATTACGTGGGGGATCGTTGTCATCATTTTCAGCAGCGGTATTTCAGATACTTTCTCATCAATCACTTCAATCGAGAAAGCAGATGTGCTCATGGAAATAGATGAAAATGGTCTTCTGACGGTCACGGAGACGATCGACTACGTTTTCAAGAAACCATATAGAGGCATTTATAGAGAGCTGCCTGCCGACAGGGCCGGAAGTCAGTACAGCGCGATTGAAGTAACTGCAGTTGGAAAAGAGATCAAATACATCGAGTCGTTTGGTTCTCAGGACGCTCGATCTGTAAGGATTTGGTTTGTCCCGTATAACACGGGTGCGGTATCTCCTGTGAAGGGAGAAGAAAGAGTAAGCGTTACTTACAAGTACACGGTAAGAAGAGCTGTAGAAGTCGGTACAGATATAGCTCAGATTTTCAGGAAGATATGGGGCGAAGATACTGCAAGTTGGGTCAAAAAAATCACAGCTACAATAGTCTTTCCTGAGAATCTTGAGATCCTTGAATTCTATACACATCCCGATGCTGAAGTATATAGAGAAGGAAATACCTATGAATTGGAGGTTACAAATGTGCCTCCACTAACATATGTTGAATTTAGAGCAGTGATTCCTAAAGATCAAGCGATGGCCATGAATATGAGAAATGTTGCTTTGGGCGGAGCCTTTGACAAGAATTACATAGACGGGGTCGAGAGCGGAGTCAGGCGAAAGATCCTCTTTGGAAAATGGATAATCCCGATCGCGATCGGTTTGCTGACGCCCTTTGTTTTCATTCTTGCTCACAGGAAGCTTGGCAGGGAAATAGACGTTGGATATTACGCGGAATATGAACGAGATCTGCCGACACAACACGCGCCCGATGTCATAAACGCAGCGGTCAAGAACCTGGCCGGTATGGTAGACAACGACGGGATTGGATCTACAATAATGGAGCTTTATCGGAGGGAGTACATCGATTTCGAGAAGGGCAAAGGCGACAAGGTTGAGGGAATTGTTATAAAGAACCGCGACGTTTCAAAGCTTAGGCCTACAGAAGCTGCATTCCTAGAGTTTCTAGACAAGTACGACACAGGAAACGTATTCGATTTCTCTGCAGTCAAGAAGACGGTTACTAAGAAGCAATCGGAAGCAAGGATCTTCACGAGCGATTTCTCAAAGTACAAGAGCAAAGTTCACGACACAGTCAAGGGAATGCATCTTATCGATCTGAAGGGAAACGCAATCGCCAAAGGTTATTCCTTTCTTATGTTGATAGTCTGTGTGATTCTCCTCGCCTTCTATTCAGGCGCCGATCTTGCCCCTTTGAGAATCTTCTCGCTAATCTTCTTCGGTGCAATCTGGGTTTTCTGTTGGATAGTGATGGTCCTGCCGAAGGATGTGTTTGGTCGGTGGACGAGGGAGGGAAGGCTCTTCTATCTGAAGTGGCTCGGGCTTAAGAACTATCTCGAGGACTACTCTCTGCTAAATGAAAAGCCGCCCGAATCGATCATCCTCTGGGAGGAGTATCTCGTCTATGCAACCGCTCTTGGAATAGCGGACACCGTTAGAAAGAACCTGAACAAGATTGTTCCGGAAGATGTCTGGAGAGAGCAAAGTAGACATCCATACATGTACTATCCCGTTACTGCCTATGCTGTAAGCTCTTTTGCAGGTGTTACCAGAGCTGCATATTCCGCCTCGAGCAAAGGCTCCGGAGGAGGCGGAGGATTCAGTGGTGGAGGCTCCGGAGGCGGAGGAGGAGGAGGCGGTACTGGCGGCTTCTAGAAGTCTCCGCCTCTTGCGACTAGGCTAAGCATATAGCGATTTGTGATGTCGCATCGGACTTAAATGAGATGATCACTTAACGATATGTTTTCATTAAGGGAGTTGAGCACCAGACCAGCGTGATATAATCAATCGAAAGTTACCCAACGGAGGAGCACCCGAGATGAGTAGACGTCCATCAGGGAAT
>NZ_JFHJ01000649.1:0-4240 GCF_003666285.1 Mesotoga sp. HF07.pep.5.2.highcov
GCGTCTCCCACGAAGTTGAAGGAGAGAACCGCAACGATTATGAAGATTCCCGGAACCATTAGCCAGGGATGGGCCTCAAGTTCAGATATAGACTGGGCCTGTTTCAACAGCAGGCCCCAGCTTGTCATAGGTTCCTTTATACCGAGCCCCAGGAAGCTAATCGCGCTCTCTCCCAGAATCATTCCCGGTATTGAAAGAGTAGAGACGACTATGAGGTAGCTTATCGTGTTAGGAATCAAGTGACGCGTTATTATTTTCATGTTAGATACACCGGATACTCTGGCGGCCAGAATGAACTCCTTCTCTCTCAGGCTCAGGACCATTCCTCTGACAACACGCGCAACACCCATCCAGCCGATTAGTGAAAGAACGATTACGATTCCGAAATAGACCCATGTACTTGGCCATTGAGGAGGTAGAATCGTGGCAAGCGCGAGCCAGAGGGGAATCCTCGGAAAGGATCTCAGAAGCTCAATGAAACGCTGTATGACTACGTCTATAGTCCCGCCGTAGAATCCCGAAAGCGCTCCAACTATCGCTCCTATGAATACGCTTATCAGAGTGCCGACGAGGCCGACTGTCATTGAGACCTTCCCCCCGATCAGGACCCTGGAGAATAGATCCCTGCCAAATCTGTCGCCGCCAAAAAGAAGAACCATCGCTATATCGGAAGATTCTTCAACACCGAAGAGATGGAGATCAGTCTTGAAAATCCCCCAGAATCTGTATTCCTCCCCTCTGACGAAGAACTTCACAGGAACTGGCCGGCTGGTGTCTTCGGAGAATTCCAGCCTGTAAGTCACGGGGTTTCTGACCTTCTTCATCCCGTACACGAAGGGGCCGATCCATTTACCTTCTTCATCGAAGAATCGGATCTTCGAGGGGGGCGCATAGACGAAATTCCTGTGGGAAGTCACATAGTTGTATGGCGCTATGAAGTCGGAAAATATGACGAGCAGATACATGATAGAAAGGGCTATTAAGCAACAACACCAAGTTTATGTTTGAAGAAATTCTTTGCAATCCGGCTTTTCGTGCTCTGCATATCAGCTCATCCTTATCCGTGGGTCGAGAACGGCAAGCGCTATGTCGGCAAATAGATTCCCGATCTGGGTTATGATGGCGATGAACATAAGGAACGTCATTACTAGATACTGGTCGTGGTTGAGAAGCGCGTTATAGAAGAACGGTCCCATCGTCGGCAGATTCAGGACGATAGCGGCTATTATGGTGCCGCTGAATACGTTAGGAAGCTCCGTTCCGGCTATGCTGACCATCGGATTGAGTGCGTTTTTTATCGCGTGCCTTTTTACGGTCTTTTCATCGAGCCCGTGAGCCCTGAGCGAGGTGACAAAGGGAGAAGAAATGACATCTAACATGTTCCCGCGCATGACACGCATGAGTCCAGCAAGACCGCTCATGCCTACTACAACGAGAGGAATCCACAGGTGTTTAAGTAGATCCACAAACTTTTCCAGGCTGAAAGGCGCCCCAACGAACTGTGGCGAAAAGAGGCCACCGACCGAGGTCGCCCCCATCTGCAGCATGAGGTACATAAGGATCAGTGCCAGGAAGAAGTCCGGTACAGAAAGACCTATGAAGCCAATAACTGTTAGCGAATAGTCACCAAATGAATATGGATGCAGCGCAGAGTAGATTCCCATCGGAACGGCAAGGATCCATTGAAAAACGATGGCTCCTAGTGCAACGAAGACCGTCCAGCCCATTCGTTCCCATATAAGCTCTCCAACAGGTCTTTGAAAGGCAAAGGAGTAGCCGAAGTCCCCTCTGGTGACTATCCCCTTGATCCAGTTCCAGTATCTTATGTGGGCCGGTTCATCGAGCCCGAGATTCTTTCTGAGTAGCTCGATCTGCGCCGGTGAAATTCTCGGGTTGTCCAGATACTGGCTTATGAAATCACCGGGTTGTAGCTCGGTGATCACGAAGCAGATCACGGATATGAAGAACATCATTGGAATCATTATAAGCAATCTTCTAGCGATAAAAGACCACATAATCTTCCTCCGGAGAAGTAAAGCGGGAGGAGAATCTCCTCCCGCAGATGAAGCACTTATTTCTTAAATACGGTCCAGGAAGAGTAAGAGAGAAGCCCCTCTTCGTTCTGTTCGACGTTTCCTAGCGACTTGTTCGCGGCGTAAAGATTCATTCCTTTGCACACGAAAATCACGGGAAGATACTCCGCGTAGATCTCCTGCCATTCGTCGTAATAGGATTTTCTTTCGACCGGGTCCATTGCGACCTGGCCCTTTTCAAAGAGTTCGTACACTCTCTTTTCCCAATCAAGCATGTTTTCCATGATAGGAAGATTGGTGTCGGGGTCTCTCGTTGTTCTGTGCCAGTAGTAGAGCTGAGTTCCCGGCTGCCAGATCGCCTTTCTCAACTGGGGATCGGGCTGGTTCCCAAAGGCCCTGATTCCAGCTTCGAAACTGCCGGCGCCAAACATCTGTCCAGTTAGCGAGCTATCGAGTATCTGGAGGTTGACCTTTACTCCGATACTCTGCAAGTCCTGAGAGTAAATGTATGCGATGTCCTGGTACTCCTGCGGAGAGCTCTGCAGGGTAAGCACGAACTCGAACTTCGTCCCGTCGGGATACTCTCTGAAGCCGTCTCCGTCATTGTCTTTGAGTCCAAGCTCGTCTAGAATTCTCGCGGCCTCTGCCAGGTTGAAGGGTCTGCGAATCTCTTCGATTTTTGGATTGTAGAAGGCCTTGTTAGAGGGAAGTACAGGCACTCCTCCAAGAACGGCCAGTCCATTGTAGACCTCATCGATGATCCTCTCTCTGTCAAGGGCATATTCCATTGCCTGGCGGAACTCGGTAGTTCTGAAAACCTCTCTGAGTTTCGGGTTCTCAACATCGAAATTGAATGCGATGTGAATCGGGCTTGGAGTAGGCTGAGTAGGCTCGGCAAGGAAGACTCTAAATGGACCGCCGGCAAGTTCCCTCTCCTTGAGGATCGGGAAGTCGTTTCCACTCACGGCCATGTAGTCGAGCTCTCCTGCCATGAACTTGGCAAGCCTCACCTGTGCATCGCTTACAACGAGGTACTCGATCTTGTCCACGTAAGGAAGCTTGTTGCCATATTCATCGACCTTCCAGTAGTTTGGATTTTTCGTCATGACGACCTTCTGGTCTATTATGTATTCCGAGAGCATGAAGGGTCCATTTGCTGGAATCTCGTTCAGAGGAGTGTTTGTTAGCCATACATCGTTGACCGAGTCGGGTCTGTTCTTGTCGATCTTGCTTTCAAGCGCATGGGACGGGTAGATATAGGCGTGCGATAGAACTGTGAAGAAGGCAGCGTACGGCGCGGGCAGAATAGCCTTGACAGTGCTGTCGTCGACCTTTACCCACTCAATTGGTTTTGCTTCGATTGTGAATCTGGCTACGGAGTTTCCTCTGGCTACGGGATTCATAACGAAGTGCTCAAATGTGAAGATTACGTCATCGGCGGTCAGAGGGACGCCATCAGACCACTTCACATCTCTCAGGTGGAAGGTGACCTCCTTGTTGTCTTCCGAGACTTCCCACGACTCTGCAAGGGCGGGCCTGATTGCCGACGTAACCGGATGAGCCTCGACGAGTCCTGTGAGCATCTGTCCTGCAACGGAGTAAGCGTTGCTATCGAGAGTGCCGTAGAAATTGAATGACTGGGGGGAACCGGTAAGTGCCAAGTACAGCGTCCCTCCCATTCTGGGGTTTGGATCAGGTGTCAGCATGCTGTCTTCCACGAATGGAGCTGCCATTAACATGGCGGTGAAAAGAACTGCGAGAACTAACAGAAAGATTCGCCTCACGGTAAAAACCTCCTTTATGTTTTCTCTCCCGTCGGGGAGATCAAGGTAAAGCCAGTTTTCCTAGGACAACTCTCTTTCTCGCTCCTGTTACAGACGGAACGTTTGCCTCTACCCCGTTAAAGAACTCCTGGGCTAGAACTGCCATGCCAATCGCTTCCTTTGCCTGCAAGAAGGTTTTGTCAGGCACTTCTACATCAAGGCCGCTAAGCTGTTTAAGATCCTCGATCATAACGGGGTTAAGGGCCCCTCCTCCCGTAACTACTATTCTTTTCCCCAAAGGTAAATATGAATTGATGCTTTGAACCAACTGGAATACGCTGAACCTAACGAGTGTTCTAACAAGGTTTTCCGGAGAGGAGAAGGAGATCCCCTCCAGGAAGGTTTCGTTGTAGATCTCTCTTCCCGTCGATTTTGGGGGCTGCC
>NZ_JFHJ01000169.1:0-18335 GCF_003666285.1 Mesotoga sp. HF07.pep.5.2.highcov
GGAAGAGCCTTTCCGAGATTCCCTCTGTTACTGAGAAGTCTGTTGAAATCTCGCGATCCCTTAGAGAGAAGGGATTCACTTTTGTTGGGCCAAAGATAGTATATGCACTGATGGAGGCAACAGGTATAGTGAACGATCATCTGGTGGGTTGCTTCAGATATTCTGAAGTTCTCCGATGCAATTGAGTGTTCCAGGATACACTGAAGAATTGATGATATAATAACTCTTAACTTGTAGGAGATTAATGGGGGGTTTTTATGAGCTGGCTTAATACAGAAGAGATTTTCGCCCTCATAGATTTGATTGATTCCAGTAACGATTCATATGAAGAGAGATTCAAGAGAGTTTTAGCCACTCCTCTCGCCAGTATGTTTAAACAATTCCATATACGCGATTCAGAGGCAAGGGAATGCCTAGTGACCGCCTTTTCGCGTAGAGAAGATCTTTCTGGTCTTTCAAAGGACTGCACGGAGCTCATAGCGTACATGGATAAAATCAGGGAAAGAAAGCTTGAACTGAGAGCTTTCTTCGATTTGATTATTGAGAATGAAGCAGGAATTAGATCTAAGGCAATATCCAAAGCACAAGAGTATCTTCCTAAGGGAGTAACTTTTGATGGCCTGAAGGTCTTTTTCATTCCTATGCCTTATAATGCAAATGCCGATCATAGAGGTGTGTATTTCGATCCGCTTTTTGCTCTTGATATGGGTCTTGAAGCTATTGAAGAAGTAATGGCTCATGAGGCACATCATGTAGCAAGGAATTCGATAACAAAGGAAAGACTTGAGTTCGGTGATTCTCCACTTGATCAGTTGGTCTACAGATTTGTGGGCATAGAATGTGAAGGAATCGCAAATATGGTTAGCGATGCGTCGAGAATACCATCAATGAAGAGAATTGCGCTGCAGCGAACGAAAATGATGGGAGAGTTCGAAAAGCATCTCGAACTGCTTCAAGAAGTGTTCCTGAATCTCTCCTTTAAGAACATCTCCGACGACGAAGCAAGGTCGATTATGGAAAGAAGCTGGTTTAGTGTCGGGAGCCTTGCCCCCGTGGGAATGAGAATGGCTTTGGAGATCGAAAATGAGTTAGGGAAGGACAGACTCATCGAAACTGTCGGAGACACGGTTGGATTCCTTAAATCCTATCAGGAGGTAGCTCTGAAAAAGTCCTACTACCTCCTGGAAGATGAAACGTTTATTAAGCTGGGTCAACTTCTCAAAGCGTAGCCTATCAAATCTTTGCTGCGAAACCTGAGCCGAATTCTCTGCAGTCATCAAGCTGTCTTCGTCTGGTGACCAAAGCTTTTTTAATCCTGGCTGAACGATTTCGAAGCCGGCATCTTCTACCATTTTTGTCAGAACATCCACAGACTCTCCACTCCATCCATAAGTACCAAATACGGCTGCCTTTTTACTCTTGAAGGACAGACCTTTTACTTCATGAAGCATACCGGAAAGCGGTGCCAAGATTCCTTTGTTCACTGTAGGAGAACCAAAGAGAGCTGCCTTGGCCTTAAACAACTCCGTCACAATATCGTTCTTGTCTATTTTTCCCGCATTGAAGAGTTTGACTGCGGTACTACCACTAGCGCTGGCAATGCCTTCTGCGATGGCTTCGGCCATTTTTCTAGTCCCCTCCCACATCGTGTCATACACAATTGTCACCTGATCTTCCTGGTAGTTGTCTGCCCACTCAAGATACTTCTTGACAATCTGTGCGGGATCCTCCCGCCAGATGACTCCATGACTGGGGCAAATCATATTCAATGGAAGATTGAATGACAAGACCTCCTTGATCTTCTTTATGACCAGTCTGCTAAATGGAGTGAGGATATTTGCGTAGTACTTCACTGCTTCTTGAAATAGTTCCGCCTGATCTACGAGGTCGTTGTAGAGAAGTTCAGTTGCATAATGCTGACCAAACGCATCGTTGCTGAAGAGAATTGCGTCACCATCGAGATATGAAAACATCGAGTCGGGCCAGTGCAGCATAGGTGCTTCAATAAAGGTGAGCGCCTTACTGCCGAGATTTAGAGTGTCGCCGGTTCTTACTGTGACGAAATTCCAGTCCTTGTGGAACTGCCCTTTGAGGGACTTGACTGCGTTTGCAGTACAATAGATCGGCGTGCCGGGAATCTCTTTCATCAACGCAACCAGTCCACCGCTGTGATCAATCTCCCCGTGGTTGGCGATTACGTAGTCGATCTCGGATAGATCAATTTCTTTTTTCAGGTTCTCCACGAATTCCTCTGCAAAAGGTGCCCAGACAGTATCGATCAAAGCTGTCTTTTCATCTCTAATCAAATATGCGTTGTAGCTGGATCCTCTGTGGGTTGAATAGTCTTCTCCATGAAATTTCTTCAGTTCCCAGTCAACCTTTCCTACCCATGTTACGCTATCGGTTATTTTCCTGCCCATTTCGATACCTCCTTAAATACATCAATACTCTACCAAGATTACCGGCTTTAAGCGGTAACATTTGTTACACAATTCTTCAGGCTCTGACCAAAAATCATCTGCCGTGCAGTGTTCCTAATTAAAACGGAGACGTCTATCAGCTTGGGAAGGCTGGTTGTTGAGGCGTTTGCGTTTGATCATGACATTTCGCCTTTTCTTCAAGAGATCTGAATTTTGTGTGCTCAATGGTTGGGATCTAAAAGTATCCTCAGATGCGTGATATGCTAATATATAGTTTGGCGCATTGTCTTTTGCCCTTTTTCGTTCTGGTTGTTGAGGGTTCAGCAAAGATTAGTCGCGAATGATTGGAGTATCTCATGAGTAATGACATCACTTATTTATTTGATCTTGATGGAACGCTTAGCTCTGTTTCCGATGAAGATTTTGCACGGCGGTATTTTCAGCTCATCTCGCTCTTTGCCAATGGAAAAGTAGACTTTGAAAAACTGATGGTCTCTTTGAAAAGCGCACTCGAAGTGCTATTTGATAGAAGAGACGGCATAAAGAGCAATTACGAACTCTTTATGGAAAGCTTTGTCCATTTCATGGGAGATCACACGGTAAAATGGTACGAGGATTTCTTCGATGAGTTTTACGAGAACGAGTATGAAGAACTTGAGAAAATTGTGAGCCCTAGAGAGAATGTGGTGGAGGCCCTGAAAAAGCTTTACGGCTCGGGTAGAAAGATAATTATTGCAACGAACCCAATCTTTCCACACAAGGCAATAAGAAAAAGACTTCAATGGGTGGGAGTGGATGAAAAGCTAACCAACTACGTGACCACTATGGAGAACTCCCATTATGTAAAGCCTAGTACAGAATATTACCTGGAAATTCTGGAGAATAACTCACTCGATGCAAAGTACTGCGTAATGATCGGGAACGATTACAAAATGGATGGTGCTTGCACGTCTGCGGGGATTGAATATGTCGATGTGAGTTCGATTCAATCTATCTGGAGAACAACTTAGACTGCACTCCCGCCATAAGTTCAGCCGTAAATCTCGAGATCAAACGCAGAACATCTTCTCTGTCCTGGGCATTTTCAACGAAATCATATTTATCACCATCGATTATCAACTTCCGACAAAACGTGACTCTGCCGATCCATTCTTCGTATAGTCCGTTGAGTCTTTCGATATAATCCTCGCTTACGCCACTTTCAAAACCCCGGCCCCTCTTTTTTATCCTTTTCAACAAGACGTTCTTAGTGCATTTTATGTAGACAATGCCATCGGGCGCTGTTAAGTGTTCTGAGAGCGTTTCATAAGTGTCCAGATAAAGTCTCCAGTCGCGGTCATCTATGTAGCCCATCAGTTTGAGATTGCGGGCAAATATCTCCACGTCCTCGTAAATAGTCCTGTCCTGAAGTATGACAGCACCTTCAGTTACGACTCTCTTCAGAAAGTCAAAACGCTTTATTAGAAAGAACAACTGCGAGTGAAAGGCCCACCGCTCCATATTTGAATAGAAATCCTCCAAAAATGGATTTTCATCCACGGCCTCGTAGACACCTCTAAAGCCCAGTGTTTCCTCAAGCAATGAAGTCAGAGATGATTTTCCTGCTCCAATGTTTCCGCATATTCCCAAAATCATAAGTTCGCCTCGATTCTGCTGAAAACCATGTTGAGATCATCAACGTTTCGCACAAAGTCTATGCTTGAAGTATCTATCCTCAGGACTCTGCTCTCGGAAAACGCTGCCATGTATTTCTCATATGTGTCGATTAGCATAGCAATATACGTTCTATCCATTCTCCTCTCAAACGGTCTATCTCTGAGAGCTATTCTTTTCATCAGGGTGTCGATATCCGCGTAAAGATAGATTATCAGATCTGGATAAAGCACCTGATCTTTGAGAACGGAAAAGATCTTCTCGTATAGTTTCAACTGTTCTCCTTTCAAAGTTAGAGACGCAAAAAGATGATCTTTCATGAATGCATAGTCTGAGATAACCCCCTGTCCCTGCGAAGCGGCTTTTTTAACATTCGATTGCTGATCGAACCGGCTTATCAAAAAGAAAAGCTGAGTTTGAAAAGCCCACCTTTCGATGTCTTCGTAGAAGTGAGCAAGAAATGGGTTTTCTTCAACAACTTCGAGCACTACCGGCATTGTATACTTTTGAGACAACAATTTCACCAGAGTCGTCTTACCTACTCCAATTACACCCTCTACGGAAATATACTTCCCGCTTGCTTTAGAAAACATCATAAGAGTTTCCTTCCCCCGTTTCTCAAAACATGACCAATACTCTCGACCACCTGATTAACATGTCCGCGATGCCTTTTCAAAAGGAAGACCATTGGAAAAACAGTTGACATTCCATGACTCAGTTATTCCTAAGATGACCTAAGCCCATCGAAAAAGGGCTTAAGATAATCGATGACGGGTTCAAGATAGTAATGTACAGTTTCATGGTAACCCGGAACAGAGAGTACTATCGAATCACCGATTGTTCCGGCTCCAACTCTGTAAAGACACAACGAGGGATCGGCGACTATTGCGTTTCTAAGCATCGCAGTTTCAATTCCCGTTGCTCTTTTGTCCACGAGAGATAAAACGACCTCCGGACCTATGTCCTCTTTGTATAGCCCCGTTCCTCCAAGAACAAGAACGATGTCGTTTGAGCATGAATCTGAGTATATAGCCTCTTTCAGGTCGCTCATTACAGGGTCAACGTCTGTGGATCCAGTATACGTGATGCCATGACTCTCGAGGATCTTCTTAGAAATCTCTGTGGATTGCGATATCTCATCAAAAAAGCCAGATTCAAGAACCCTTATTATTTTGCACCTGTACACTGAACACCTCCGAACTACTTGAAGAAGACATAAGTAGAAATTGGTTCGAGCTTGACCTTACCTGAGAGTCTTTCGAGGGGCTTCTCAGAGATTCTATCTCTATCCACGACGAGGTTCCAGCTTTCATCAGGTAGAGTTATCTCGGCTGGTTCAAGGTTCCCATTGAATATCACAAGTATTTCTTCCCATGAGTCACCAGCTGACTTGCCGTCTATCACGTAAGCAACGATATTTCTGGGAGCATCAAGAAATTTTAGATTCTTTCTTATCTCTTCGGCCGTACTCATCCTGAATGATGGATGGTTCTTTCTAAGTTCTATCAGTCCCTTATAATAGGTGAAGAGGTCAATGAATTCTGCCTTCCTTGAATAGTCCATCTTGTTCAAATCTACACCGGCATTGTAGCTGTTATCATTGCCGAACTTCGTTCGAGCAAAGTCAACTCCACCATGAAGAAATGGAATTCCCTGAGAAAGAATCACTATGGCATTTGATAGCTTCTGAGCGCTTGTCAACAACTCTCTTGAAGCATCTGGCATTGCTGCGCTATTCTTGTCCCACAGAGTCTGATTATCGTGAGCAGAAACATAGTTTATAGTCTCAGAAGGGTCATCCGCAAAGTCCTTAATGTCACTGCTGTATTCGATACTTCCCACAATACCACGCATAATCCTTCTTTCTTTGGCCCTGCTCCCAAGAGAAAAGCCCTTCACTTTCTCATCGAAAACGCTTCCTCTTATTGCATCTCTGAGATTGTCGTTAAAAACAGCTACACCGGTTCCGCGTTGATCGCCTTTCCCAAATGTAACGGTTGCCCCCCAACCTCCCCACGGCTCGCCATAAAGCAGAATCGTCTTGTCTATTGCATGAAGTTCTCGGTCGATGGCCAGAACGGTTTCTTTATCTATAAGACCCATCAAATCGAATCTGAAGCCATCAATTCCGTATTCGTTGACCCACATCTTAAGAGAATCAAGAATATGCTTTCTCATCATTGGCCTTTCTGAAGCTATCTCATTACCGACTCCAGTTCCGTTCAAATATGCACCTGTGGCGTCTGTTCTATAGTAATAATATGGGACTGTCTGATCGAAGGGAGAAGAAGAACCTGTTGTAGCCGTATGATTGTACACAGTGTCGAGAATTACCCTTATTCCTTTTTCATGAAATGCCATGACCATTGCCTTAGATTCGAGAATTCTACTGAGAGGACTGTAAGGGTCAGTGCTGTAATGTCCTTCCGGAACCATGTACAGATAAGGGTCATAGCCCCAGCCGTATTCGCCTTCCTCACCTTCATTTAGGTAGTGAATATCGTTGAAAGGCATTATGTGAACGTGTGTTACACCGAGCTCAACAATGTGGTCAATTCCGACAGTAACTCCATCAGGTCCCGTTCTTCCGGTCTCGGTTAGGCCTAAGTACTTACCCTTATTCTCAACATTGGTATTTGGGTCGGAAGTCATGTCTCCAATGTGGATTTCGTATATTATTGCGTCCTCCGGTTTGTTAAATATCGGCACTTTTTGTTGGGCCCAGCCTTCAATAATGGTTTTAGCGGGATCAACGACAACTGATCTCTCACTGTTTTTTGTAACCGCACGGGAATAGATGTCAATTGTTTCTCTTTCCTTGCCATAAGAGACGAATCTGTATTTGTAAGCCCGCAGATGAAGATTGCCTTGAACGATTGCTTCCCAAACACCTGCTTCTATTCTTTTCATGGGGACTTCAATAAAGCTGTCCGAGTAGAGATCGTCAAAGAGAATTAGCGTTGCTGAAGAGGATACGGGAGACCAGACTCTGAAGACTGTCTCCTTCTCCGAGTAAATCGAACCAAGTTCACCATGGTAGAAGAATTCAGAATTATCGAGCGCTTTTCTGACAATTATGTCGCCTGGAAGAAAACCTTCGATCTCCAGAGATAGCCTTTTGCTAACTGACTTGGGCGCAAGTGGTTCGGTCAGTGTTATCTTCACGTAGTTAGTTACCGATACATCAGTGGGATCTGCCTTTTCGAAGCTCTGAATCTTAACCGGCGAACCGTCTAGAAGGACTTCAGGTAAGACTGTCTTAGTATCAACCGGTGCTGAAAGTGAAGCGTAGATCTCACTCAAAGAATCAAGAAAGGCCATCTTAACTCTGGGAGTTAGATCAATTCTGTCCGGGCTCGTCAAAAAATCCTCTTCCCCTTCGATCACCCATATTTCAGCAACTCCAGAATCGGGAATATCTACGAACCTATCTGCTGTAATATCCTTCTTTTCCCATTCTCTTAGCCTTACTATGAATCCCAGTCTAGAATGTTTTTCAGAGAACTTTACAGTTGTAACTACTCCGAATTCGTCTCTCCTATCAAAAGAGTAAGACTTACCATCCATACTTTTCGGTTTGTCAGGCCAGACCCATAGGTTCCAGCCATCGTAGTTGTCATCGTACCTGTGATAATGGATTATAATTACGGTCGCTGCGTCATAATCTTCTGCACTTTTTCCCATACTTTCTCCCGTAAAAGCAAAAATCGTTGTTCCGAAGATTAGCAAAAGGAAGAACAACACTCTTTTCATTATAAAGCCTCCCTCAATCAAGTGGGGTTACAGTGAAGCCACTAATTCTCCTGTCATATTCATATTCGAATAACCTCTCACTTCCATTTTCATCCTTAATCTTCAGATAACCGCCTCTGGGATCCAAATAACTTTCCCAAAAAAATCATATTCAAACGAAGTGGTTCTTGATCTATCCAGTGTGATAAGTATTCTAAGCTCTTCAGCAGTTTCAATAGGTTCTTGAGAATCCAACGAAAAAACATCTTCGTCGGTAGTTCGATCAGCTCGAGATAAGATTGAAACCTCTGAACCTTCAAGATATCCGCCCTTATCGGCAGCAAGAATCAGAAGAGCGTGCTCACCGTTATCGAAAATATCAATCTTAGAAATCGTTAGTCTTGCTGCACCTCTTGAATCTTCCTCTACAACTTCCTGTACCTCTTCTGTTTCAGGTATTCCTTCTACTGCCGATTCAAGAACTTCCGACTCTTCAGCCCAGATTCCAAGACTTCTTTCGCGGGCATATTCTTCGGCCGGAACAAGTTCGATTTCTCCTCCGTCAACTGCTTTAGATAGACCGCTAGATACGATTATAGATTGAATAAGATAAACCTCACCATCCAGAAGGATCCAGACGTAAGCTGAAGCTTCCTCAGATGTGGTCACTTCATGAACAATCGCTTCAAGTCCTATGGTGTTTCTTATTAGATTCAAGCACTTCTTGCTGTTAGAGTCTGTAGACTCATATTGAGGAATCTCTGCTCCTGACAGCGAATATCTTTTGAGATGGCCATTGGCAATGATCAAGAGATCATAATTGTTTTCTGTCCCCACGATTATTCCGGTAAACCCTGAAACCGATGCTTCGGGCGTGACATAATAAAATTCTTCCATAATCTGGGAGTTAGCAAATGTGATTTCAGAGTGCGGGAGAGCTATGAAGACTATTACCATTGAGAGATACAGAGACCTCAAAGGCTTGTTTTCCTCCAAGTAGCACACCTCCAGGCGGAACTCAAAAAAAGTATAACATTATCACCCGACTTTCAATACTCTATGGTTTGAGCAAATGCTGTATGCCGTTCAAATCGTTTGGTTTTGCTGGAGGAACTCAACCTTTAGAAAGCGTTCTAAGCCTGACTATAAAGGTGAAGATAACAACGGGAACCGTCCAACCCAAATAATTGAAAACCATATCTAGAATATCGAACTGCCTGTTGGGAGATAGAACCTGAAGAAATTCGAGAATGACAGGTCCTACAATGAGAAATGAAAAGAAGGTTTTCCTAAACGCCTTGCTGAATTCTTCTCTTGAAAGAATAACAAAAAGGAACCCTCCTGCAAAGAAACCCACAAAATGAAGAAACTTGTCGCTTCCCACTTCGATTGCCGGAACTACCGGTTTCAGGTAGAAGTAGACGGTGAAAACCATGTAAATTGCTGCAGCAAGAGCCATTATCAATCTTCTCATCAATAAGAATTATGCTAGCCATGCGCACTAATGTCAATGACGCGCACCGCAAATCCCTTTGAGTCTTGAGTTGAAAAGCTTCTATTTCTTTACTATAATGAAGTGTATTGTAAATCGAGAGGAGGACACAATTCATGTCCAAGGTTTGTGAAATATGCGGTAAGTCACCTACTACAGGGAATATGGTCTCGCACTCAAATAAAAAGGCCAAGCGCTGGTGGAAGCCCAATGTTCATAAAGTCCGCGCAGTCGTTGATGGCGAGGTAAAGAGAATCAGAGTTTGTGCGAAGTGTCTCAAAGCTGGAAAAGTTACAAGAGCCATCTAGCCATAACGCGCTATTCGCGCTTTCTTACTGAGAAGGTATGAAATGAATAGCAGAAAAACCTTCGCTTTGATCGATCTATCTGCATATAGACAAAATCTTGTTTATCTGTCCGGAAAGGCGTCTCCGGCGAAACTGATGGTTGTTGTCAAAGCAGATGCGTACGGTCATGGTGCCGTGGAGCTTTCGAAAGTTGCTCAGGAATCGGGAGTCGATCGTTTAGCAGTTGCTTTTCTCGAAGAGGGAATTAAGATCCGCCAAAGCGGAATCTCTTTGCCGATTCTTGTGCTTAACTATGTGGAGAAAAAGGAGATCCCCACTGCAAAGGAGTTTTCTTTAACGCTATCTCTTTCTTCATTTGCTCAACTTGAAGACATTATTGGCTTAAATAAGCAGTTACCTGATTTCCAGTTGGTTGTAGATACTGGAATGAGGCGTCTGGGATTGGAATGGGAAGAGTCGATTGAGTTGTATAATTCGGCTGTCAGAAAGGGAATCAATATAACAGGTGCTTATACGCACTTCGCTACAGCAGATGAGAAAGGCAGTGGCTTCGTTCTTGAGCAGAGAGAAGCTTTTGGAAGATTTCTTCAAGGCTTGGGACAAAGACGAAACAGACATTTCGAAACTCATATATCTAATAGTGCAGGCACCATCTATTTCGACAATTCTGATTTCAGTTATGTTAGAGCGGGAATTGCCACATATGGCCTACAACCTTCGAAGGAAACTGATGAAAACCTGAAACCGGTTTTGTCGTGGGTTAGCTGTGTATCCTTTGTGAAGAGGATACGTACCGGCTATTCGGTTAGTTATGGCAGGACTTTTGTTGCCGATCGTGACATGCTTGTAGCTACAATTCCCGTAGCTATGCCGATGGATACAATAGACTGCTCTCTAATAGAGGATATGTTATCATTTCGGGCAAGAGATGCAAAGTGCTGGGCAGGGTTTGTATGGATCAATTCGTTGTCGACATATCTCACATTGAGAAGCCTGTCTCGATTGGTGATGAAGTTGTGATAGTTGGTACTCAAGAAGGAGAGTCGATAAGCGCCGAGGAGATAGCTGATCTGTGCGGTACCATTAACTATGAGGTGGTTTGTTCTATCTCTTCCAGAGTTCCACGGGTCTATAAGAAAGGAGTAAACTGATGAAACTCCGCGACATCATTGGAAATGAGATACTGAATCAAATAAATGCCGATCAGGATAAGACAAACAGGGATGGTTTTCCTTTTGTTTCCGATCTACGCCCGGGAAGTACTGTGCTGTCTGTTTTCAAGGTCCATTCTAAGAGAATTCAAGAGGCCCGAGACGGAAAGAAGTTTCTTCTATTAACACTTTCCGATAAGACGGGAGCTATACGAGCAATCGATTGGTTTAATGCAGAACGCAATGATTCCACTCTGGAACAGGGTATGGTAGTAAGAATCTCCGGTCGAGTAGCTGTCTATGAAGATAGAATCCAGCTTAATCTTGATTCGGAAGGGATTCAGATCCTTCAGGTTGGACAGTACGATTATGAGAGATTTATGGCTGTCACAACGAAAGATATTCCTCGGATGTACGATGATCTTCTTAGTCTCGTTGGAAGAATGAGGGATGACTATATTAGAGCTCTGCTCAAAGATATTTTCGAGAACGACAAGAAGTTCATCGAGAAGTTCATTGTTTCTCCGGCCGCTTCTAAGGTTCACCACGCTTATAAGGGTGGCCTTCTGGAGCACACAATGTCTGTCGCCGAGCTATGCGAATTCTTCGCGACGAAGTACGGAGACTCCGTTGATGGAGATCTTCTAGTTGCGGGGGCCTTGTTACATGATATCGGTAAAGTGTATGAGTACACGATTACTCCGAATGGAATTGAGAGGACAAATGACGGCGAATTAGTGGGACACATCGCTATGGGCATAGAGATGGTCAGCAAGGCTATTTCTAAAATTCAGGGCTTCCCCCGCTATCTTCAGACTGAGATAAAACATCTCCTCTTGTCTCATCACGGGGAAATGGAATGGGGCTCACCCGTAATTCCAAAGACGACGGAAGCAATTGTTCTTCATATGGCCGACGATTTGGATTCGAAGGTTGCTCAGTTCAGAGAGATTGAAGAAAGGGAATTCAATGGCTCAACTGCTTCCTGGAGCAATTACGATCGTTTTCTTAACAGAAGAGTGTTCATGAAAAACAGAAGATCCGGCGACTCAAATAGTTAGGAGTGATACTTTGCCAGACAAGCTTGTAATCGTTGAATCGCCGGCAAAGGCGAAAACGATCAGTAGATATTTAGGGAAGAACTATGAAGTCACCGCTTCCAAAGGGCATGTTAGAGATCTCCCAGAATCTAACATCGGACTTCATCCTGAAACTTTGGAACCGACTTATGAGATTCTTAAGGGGAAGGAAAAGGTCGTACAAGAGCTTTCCAAGAAGTCAAAGGGAAAACAGGTGCTTCTCGCTTCAGACCTGGATCGTGAGGGAGAAGCCATTGCATGGCACATTTCCGAACTTTTGGGTCTTCCACAAAATGAAAAGAATAGAATAGTCTTCAATGAGATAACGGAATCGGCAATAAAGGAAGCAATACTTCATCCAAGAGAGATAGACATGTCTAAAGTCGAGGCTCAAGTAGCTAGAAGGGTTCTCGATAGAATTGTGGGCTACAAAATCAGTCCAATTTTGTGGAGAACTATGAAGAGAGGGCTCAGTGCCGGAAGGGTCCAGTCCGTAGCTCTAAAGTTCATGGTAGAACTTGAGAAGAAGATAGTAGTATTTGAACCGCACCGTTTCTTCAAGATCTTTGCGAAGGTTGGCGAGGATCGATTCTCTCTTTCTCGAATCGAAGGGAAAAAGTTCACAAACAAGTCTGTAATCACTGAAGAGAAGAGAGATGAAATAATAAGCGAGCTTTCCAATACAATTTTTCACGTCAAAAACGTAAAGGAACGCACCTCCAAGAGAAACGCGCCGATGCCATTCATTACTTCAACACTTCAGCAAAGTGCAATAAGTGAGTTGGGCTGGAGTGCGAGTAAAACGATGAAGATCGCTCAGCAGCTCTACGAAGGAATTGAAACCGATCAAGGTCAGATTGCTTTCATTACATACATGAGAACCGATTCGACGAGAATATCCAACCAGGCAAGAGACAAGGCCGTCGAAATAATCGAAAGTAAATTTGGAAAGGAGTACGTTGGTCCCATCAGACCGGGCAAAAAGGGTAAGAAGATTCAAGATGCTCACGAAGCTATAAGACCAACTTATCCTGAGAACGATCCAGAGAAGGCGAGGCAACTTTTATCAGGAGACAATCTAAGGCTATATGCTCTTATCTGGAATAGATTCATAGCTTCTCAAATGGCTAGTGCGGAATACTCTGTGACCGAAGTTGAATTAGAGGATGAAAACGACAAGTACATTCTTAGCTTGACCGGGGAGAGAAGACTCTTTGACGGTTATGAGAAAATTGTCTCGAGATCATCTAAGAGTGAGATAGATCGGGACTATAAGATAGGCGAAAAGATAAAGCCTTCCATGATCGAATGGGAGGAAGATACAACTAAACCACCCTCGAGGTTCAGCGAAGCCTCTCTTGTAAAAGAGCTTGAAAAGAAAGGAATCGGCCGCCCCTCAACTTATGCAACTATAATCACCACTCTTCTCGACAGGAAGTATGTACTTCGACAATCGAGAGAACTTAGACCAACACTTCTTGGTGCGATCGTTAACGAGTTTCTGAATGAATATTTTCCCGATGTTGTTGATATGAATTTCACGGCAAATATGGAAGAAGAGCTTGACGATGTTGAAAACGGTGCAAAGAAGTGGCGAGACGTAGTGATGGGCTTTTATAGCGGGTTCAAAACTGATCTTGATGAGATAGATAAGAGAATCAAAAAGGGAGAGTTGAGAATTGAGTTCCCGACAGATAAGGAGTGTTCATGCGGTGGGTACTTCAAAGTCGTCTTTGGAAGATATGGCGGGTACTTGAAATGTGAATCTTGCGGCAAGAATGAATCAGTCGATATGACATCCTTCACTTGTGTAATCGATGGGAAGGTAATGCTGAAAGATGTTGCTGCGAATCAAAAAATAGAGATAGAGATAGAAGAAAAGTGTCCCGAATGTGGTTCTCCACTCGTCATAAGGAAGGGAAGATACGGAGAGTTCATTGCCTGTTCGGCCTATCCGAAATGCAAGTACACTAGGAATGTTAGGATCGACGCTCCCTGCCCTAAGTGCGGAGGGGTGGTTGAAAAACTCCGAAGCAAGAAAGGAAAGAATTACTTCAAATGCTCAAGTTGTGGAGAACTCTTCTGGAATGAACCGACAAATGAAAAGTGCGAAATCTGCGGCTCTTATCTCTTTCTCAAGGTTAAGCGAGGAGGAAAGAAGGTTCTGTACTGTGAGAAATGCAAGAAGGAATTTGAAATTGGAGGAGATTAATGTCTAGAAGGATTGCCGTTGTTTATGGAGGGTTTTCCAGCGAGAGAGACGTCTCTGTTAAGAGTGGAAGTAACATTTCGAAATCTCTCGAGAGGCTCGGCGCCGAAGTGATCGGTTTTGATCTCAAAAGGGATAGAATCGCGAGTCTACTCAGTCTAAAGGCCGATCTCTTCTTTCTAGCCCTCCACGGCAAATTTGGCGAAGATGGGACAGTGCAGGGGTTGATGGAACTTGCGGGATTACCCTACACTTCTTCTGATTCCAGGACAAGCGCGGTTTGCTTCGACAAAGAGATTACATACAGGCTTGTGAAAGCGGAAGTCGATCTGCCTCTATGGAAGAAAGTGATTAGCGAGAAGGATCTCGAGGGCTGGAAGATATTTCCGTGTGTAATAAAGCCCACTAGAGAAGGATCGAGCATTGGAGTGTTTATTTGTGACGATGCTTCAACTCTCATCAATAGAACCAGGTTACTGCTAGACGTGTACGACTCCCTTTTGCTTGAAGAGTATATCGATGGAAGAGAGATAACCGTTTCGATCATTGATTCAAGGGAAGGCATTAAAGTTCTACCGGTGCTTGAAATAAAACCAAAAAGACGTTTTTATGATTACGAAGCCAAATATACTCCTGGCTTAACTGAATTTGTCGTTCCCGCCCCGATAGAAAGAAGTACACTTGAATCGATAATCGAAAAGTCGGTCGCGGTTTACAAGCTTCTTGGCTGCAGGGATTTTGCGAGGGTGGATGGGATACTAAAGGGAGGAGTGTTTTACTTTCTTGAGGTAAATACCATTCCGGGTATGACTGACCTGAGCGACCTACCGATGTCGGCGAGAGCGGCCGGGATGACCTTTGATGATGTCGTTCTAGATATAATTGAGGCGGCCGATAAAAGAAACAGGAGGGAATCATGAAGACTTTTCATGGTACTACAATACTCGTTCTCAGAAAGAAGGGAAAGACGGTTATAGTCGGAGATGGTCAGATAACTATTGGAGACACCGTAATGAAAGGTACGGCGAGAAAGGTTAGGAAACTTGGCGATGGTTCAGTTCTTGCAGGCTTTGCGGGCTCTGTAGCTGATGCGATGACTCTTTTTGAGAAGTTTGAAGAAAAACTGCATGAATCCAACTCTAATTTGAAGAGGGCTGCCGTGAATTTGGCCAAGGATTGGAGGACAAACAAGATCCTTAAGAATCTTCAGGCACTTCTCCTGGTAGCGGACAGAGAGAGTATCCTACTGATATCTGGGAACGGTGAAGTTATAGAACCCGATGAAGAGGTTCTGGCTATCGGTTCTGGAGGTTCCTATGCATTGGCCGCTGCGAGGGCTCTTTTGAGAAATAGCCAACTGGAAGCCGAGGAAATTGCGGTTAAGTCTATGGAGATAGCTAGCGAAATTTGCATATACACAAACACAAATTTCACCATGGAAACACTCGGAGGAGAGAAACAATGAATAGAGAAGAACTTGACGAGTTGACTCCAAAGAGAATAGTGGAGGAGCTTGACAAATATATAGTAGGACAGGATAAAGCTAAGAGGGCAGTCGCTGTTGCGATGAGAAACAGGATCAGAAGACAAAAACTCCCTGAAGAGATAAGAAGAGACGTAATACCAAAGAACATTTTGATGATGGGGCCTACTGGAGTTGGAAAGACGGAGATCGCTAGAAGATTGGCCGAGCTCACGGGTTCACCCTTCACAAAGGTTGAGGCCACCAGGTTCACCGAAGTGGGGTATGTCGGGAAGAATGTCGAATCAATAATCCGAGAGCTGGTAGACGTAGGCGTCAACATGGTCAAGCAGGAAAAGATGGGCGAAGTAGAGGGGAAGGCATCCTATCAGGTTGAAGAGAGAATTCTGGAGGCTCTCGTCCCCGGACCTCAGACGAAAGCAGCGGGTCCCAGGAATATCATTGAGTTGTTTCAAGGCCAGCAACAACCGAAGCCGAGTCAAGAAGAGGCCGAAAGAATAAGGAATCGCAGGGAAGACTACAGAGATAGATTGAGAAGCGGCGATCTTGAGGATCTCGATATCGAGGTCGAAGTTGAAGATCACAGTCAGCAGATGATAATGATTCCGGGAATGGAAGATATGGGAATCGATATGTCAGGCGTTCTGGGCGGAATGGTACCGAAGAAGACCAAGAGAAGAAAAATGAGAATTGCTGATGCTCGTAAGACGCTTCTACCGATTGAGGCTGAAAAGCTTTTGGATATGGACAAAGTTGTAGCCGAAGCGATCGAAAGGGTGCAGAACCGCGGTATGGTCTTTATTGATGAGATTGATAAGATTACTTTCAGAAGTGGTTCCCATGGCCCCGATGTTTCAAGAGAGGGAGTTCAAAGAGATCTTCTACCGATCATCGAAGGGACCACCGTAACGACAAAGTACGGTCAGATAAGGACCGATTACATTCTCTTCGTTGCCGCGGGGGCCTTTCACACTGCCAAGCCTTCAGATTTGATTCCGGAGTTCCAGGGAAGGTTTCCGATCAGGGTCGAGCTTGATGCGCTTTCTCAAAAGGAGTTTCTGAGAATCCTTGTCGAGCCGAAGAATGCAATAACAAAGCAATACATGGCTTTGCTGGAGACTGAAGGAGTAAAAGTTACGTTCACTGAAGACGGTTTAAGAGAAATCGCGCGGGTTTCACACAGCCTGAACGAGAAAATCGAGAACATTGGAGCTAGAAGACTCTACACAGTTGTTGAGAAAGTACTCGAAGAAGTTTCATTCAATGCTCCTGAAGTTCCTCAAGAAATTGTAGTTGACGTCAACTATGTTAATGAGAGGATCGGCGAAATTGCCGCCGATGAAGACCTGAGTGCATTTATCTTGTAATGGAAAGAGCAGAGTACGCCGCAATAGCACTTTCTGGAGATTTTTCTCCATCAGAGATGGAAGAGATCGAAAATTCGGGAATTTCAGACACTCATCTTTTCAGATGTCGGACCGATCTAAACAAAGTTAAACTGAAGAGGTTTCAAAAGAGTTTTCCCGATGTGGCGAAGATTCTCTCCAGGTTTACGAAATTCATAACATTCAAGGATGTTCAATATCCCGAAGCTCTCAGGAATACCTTTGAACCGCCTTCAGTAATATTTTTTGAGGGTGACCCTGGACTTCTAAATTCAAGAAACATTCTCGCCATAGTGGGTTCGAGGAAAGCGGATGGATATGGAGCATCGATTGCCAAAGAATATGCGAAGTCGCTCTCTGAGAAAGGGATAACCATCGTAAGCGGTCTTGCGGTCGGTATTGATGCTCAGGCTCATATTGGGGCTCTTGAGGGTAGAGGCTCTACAATAGGAGTACTGGGGACGGGTATCGATGTAGCCTATCCAGCGAGCAACAGAACGCTCATAAAGTCGGTTAAGCAAAAGGGGTGTGTGATTTCTGAATTTCTCCCCGGAACGCCGCCCCTAAAGCAGAATTTCCCGAAGAGGAACAGAATAATTTCAGGCTTGGCCAGGGCAGTCTTTGTAGTGCAGGCTACTATGAGAAGCGGCTCGCTAATTACTGCAAGACTCGCGCTTGAAAACGGAAGAGATGTTTTTGCTGTGCCTGGAGACATCAACAGAAGGAATTCCGAAGGCACGAATTGGCTAATTAAGAATGGGGCAAAACTGATTTCCGAGTGCATAGACATTATCGATGAGTTTCCTGAAATCTCATTCGAGGAACCTCAGACTATGAAGTTGCAGTCAAGAGTCCTTGATCTTCTAGGCAATGGTCCCCTCACTTTTGGAGAACTACTATTGATGACGGACTTTTCCAGCAAAGATCTGATCGTTGAACTCACAAATCTGCAGCTGGGAGGCTACATCTTCGAAGAAAACGGGCGATGGAATAGAACTTAGTGTATTTGAGCTGGTATAATCTTGATGAAATGTAGAAGTAGGAATTAGAATGGAGGGAGAAAAATGCCTTACGTAAACACGAAAGAAATACTCGAAAGAGCAAATAAAGAGTTCTATGCAGTACCGGCACTGAATATCAACAATCTTGAATTTCTGCAGGCAATCATCGATGCTGGAGTGGAAGAACACTCTCCGGTAATTATCGAAACTTCCGAAGGTGCGATTAAGTATGCAGGAAATGGTGACATTAAACTGGGAGCAAAGCTTTTCGTATCGATGGTCGAAAGCTATGCGAGGAATGTCGATATTCCCGTTTCATTGCATGTTGACCACGGAAAAAACTTCAAGATAATCATGGCGGCAATTCAGGCTGGCTATTCATCAGTAATGATTGATGCGTCCGAATTCCCGTTTGAAAAAAA
>NZ_JFHJ01000334.1:0-4944 GCF_003666285.1 Mesotoga sp. HF07.pep.5.2.highcov
ATAAGTGTCGAGGGATACTGGTTGGGTGTTCTTAACAACTTTCTCAGCATAAGAATCGGAAACTTTTTCTTTCCAACGGGGACGATCCTTTTCTTCGCCCTCATTGCTTTGCTCGTCTGGTCATTCTTCAAGACGAAGCTAGGAACGGCGATGACGGCGGCAGGATCAAATCCTGTATATGCAAAAGCAGCCGGAGTTAATGTAGACAGAATGAGAATTCTATCAGTCGTGATCTCTACGGTTATTGCGGCTGTGGGAATCCTTGTCTATGAACAGAGTTTCGGATTCATTCAGTTATACATGGCCCCTCTATTGATGGCCTTTCCGGCCGTTGCTGCTTTACTGCTCGGGGGCGCATCCGTTTCGAAGGCGTCTATGGGAAACGTTATCATTGGAGCGTTCTTGTTCCAGGGAATTCTAACTATGACACCTTCCGTCATGAATAATCTCATTAAGAGCGACATGTCGGAGGTAATCAGGATAATCGTCTCTAACGGTATGATCGTTTATGCTTTGACGAGAAGAACGAAGGTGAGAAAATGAAGGATCAGAGCTTAACACGCGCAAAGAATCCATTGGTGAGATTCGTAATTTCCAATGCGGTTCCAATCTTGTTTGTCATTCTCCTTATTTTCGCCGTGCCGTTGTCGGGATTCTCAACTGATTATCTTCTGAACGAAATCATCACGAGACTCGGGAGAAACTCCTTCCTTGTCATATCTCTACTGATACCTGTTATGGCCGGCATGGGATTGAACTTCGGTATTGTGCTTGGAGCCATGGCAGGGCAGATAGGCTTGATTTTCATGCTCGACTGGGGAGTAGTAGGTATTCCGGGAATTGTTCTTGCTATGCTTATTGGAACACCAATCGCGATTCTTTTGGGCATGCTTGCGGGAATGATCCTCAATCGTGCAAAAGGCAGAGAGATGGTTACATCAATGATTTTGGGATTCTTCATAAACGGGATTTATCAGCTTACGATCCTCTACGGTATGGGAAGTGTAATACCGATTGCCAGTGACAAGTTGCTGCTTCCCAGAGGATACGGTGTCAGAAATGCAATCGATTTAATAAGCATAAGAAAAGCTCTCGACAATATGTGGTCCATAGAAATAAGCGGGGTCTCTATTCCTCTAGGTGTCTTCGCAATAATAGCTGCACTCTGTATATTTGTTTTCTGGTTCACGAGGACAAAGCTCGGTCAAGACATGAGGCTGTGGGCCAGGATATGCAAGTGGCGGCAACCGCCGGAATAAACGTGGATAGGACGAGAACGCTCTCGATAATTATTTCGACGGTTCTCGCCTGTTACGGTCAGATTATCTTCCTGCAGAATATCGGGACGATCAACACATATAATTCCCACGATCAGGTCGGAACGTTCGCCATTGCCGCGCTTCTTATTGGAGGCGCCTCAGTCGCAAAAGCAACCATTCCAAATGTCTTCATTGGAATCACTCTCTTCCATCTGACCTTTATTGTCGCTCCAAGAGCGGGAAAAGAACTCTTAGGCCAGGCACAGATCGGCGAGTTTTTCAGGGTCTTTGTATCTTATGGAATAATCGCCATCTCACTCGCTCTCTACGCCTGGAGAAGGCAGGTTGAAAAGGAGACCGAAAGAAGGCAGGCAAAGGCAGCAATCAAAGCAGCGGTTGAAGATGGGACAGGAGGCTGATCGCATGAGGAGGAACATTATTAGAGTCGCCCTTGTTGTGGTCCTTGTTGCTCTTGGATTTGGTCTTTACGTTCTCGGAAAGGAACATACCATCTTCGTAGAAAACAAAGACATCGTCGTAGACGGCGTCGAATATAAATCGGCAAATACAATAAATGTAATTGTCGACGATATCGAACTTGAGGATGTCAAAAAGGGAAAGAGAAAGGTTGCTTATTCAGCCGGTCCGTGGCACAGAATAAAGGCAGTTGAAGTGTTTCCTGATGGGACTACAAGGGAAATTGAACGAAAGTTTACTTTGTCGCCAAACGATACTGCAGTAATAAATCTTGTCGCGCTTTTTGAAGTCGAAGAGGGATGGCTTACGATAGAGCAAGCCGAGCGATGAAATCTCGAAATGAATGGTTGAGCTAACCGCAATTGATGATAAAGGGACTGAATGATGTCAGCGTTCGGTCCCTTTTCTTTTTGCATCGAAAAAACTTCGAATAAAGCGTCGTTCTTCTAGGCCAAGCCTTTCACAAGTTGATAAGCGAATCATCGTCAATCGATTTTTGAAAGCTCCTCTTAAAAGCGCAGTCTGGATCGTTATTTGAGCTTAGCAAGGATTGTGATATACTAAATATAGCAGATAGAAACTATCGGATTTCATCCTTATATAAGGAGGTTCACTATGAAGAGATTCGAAGGCAAGGTAGTAATGATATCGGGAGGAAGCTCTGGAATCGGAGCCGAAACCGCCATCGCATTCGCAGAAGAGGGAGCAAAGGTAGTAATTACAGATGTCGATGAAGAAAAAGGAAGGAAGTTAGCCGAAGAGATAAACGAATCTGGCGGCACTGCAGTGTTCATGAAGCACAATGTCGCAGACGCCAAGCAGACAAAGGAAATAATCAACAAAATCGTAGAGAAGTTTGGAAAGCTTGATGTCGCATTCAATAACGCTGGGATTGCTGGCCCTTCTCTTCCGATATCTGAGTACCCTGAAGAGGACTGGGAACGAGTGATTTCGATCAATTTGCTGGGCGTCTATTATGGAATGAAGTACCAGATTCAGCAGATGCTTAAGCAGGGCGGAGGAGCAATTGTAAACAACTCTTCAATACTTGGAAAAGTCGGTTTCAACAATGCCTCCGCTTATGTAGCCGCCAAACACGCTGTCGTTGGATTGACGAAAGCCGCAGCGCTGGAGTATGCAAGCAAAAACATAAGAATCAATGCCGTTAATCCTGCTTTCATAAAGACGCCGCCGATTGAGAATGCCGGAATGAAGGAGGGAACGGAGATGTACGACATGCTAGTTGGCTTGCATCCTATAGGCAGGCTAGGAAATCCCAGAGAAGTCGCTAATGCCGTCTTGTTTCTTTCCGGTGAGGACGCCTCTTTTGTTCACGGAGAGTCTTTGATGGTAGACGGTGGCTATACGGCGAAATAATTGTGAATGTTCCTACTGAGGGCGCCATTAGGCGTCCTCTTCTTTTATAATGGAGTAGAGCATTCATTCAGAGGAGAACTTCATGGAAGAAGAAACTCTTGAATTCAAGGATCTTGACAATATGCTAGAACATATAAGAACGATTCTTGCAGATGCGGGTTTGAACAATCTGAGAGTCAAGTTTCCTGCCGATGTTACCAATATAAACGTCAGAGGCAGCTATGTATATATCAATGTATCTCAGGATTACGTTGAGCGAGGTACGAAGCGGCGAATAGATCTGAGCATGATTTCAGGCACCTCTGCCTTTGCAAGGATGGGAAGACAGCTAGCTCTAAAGAGCTCGTCCGACTTGAAAGGTAAGAAGTGGCTCTTCGAAGGTACTCTCAGTTTCTACAAACCGCGTGCAAGCTTTTCCATCTGGATAGATACGATCGCGCCGATCGGTGAGTCGGATATTGCCGCTCGAAGAAGGGAGATCTATCTCGCTCTTAAAGCTCGGAATGCATTGAGAACCGAGGAACACGATCTCGCCGAGCTGCCCCCGATTAAGAGGATTGCCGTCATCTCGTCTTCAACTGCAGCGGGACTCGGGGATTTCTTCTCCAATCTCTCTGTTCAATATCCTTACAAACCTATTGTTCATCTTTTTGAATCATATATGCAGGGGAATCGAACCGTCCCCGGGATTCTTTCCGCTTTGAAGAAAATCGCCTCCTGTCCCGTTAAATACGACGTTGTGGTCCTGACCAGAGGTGGTGGCTCTGCGAGCGACTTAATGTACTTCGACAACCTGGATTTGGGAAGTGCAATTTCGGATTTCAACAAGACTTACTGCCCTGTGCTTAGCGCTATCGGCCATGAAAGAGATTTCACGATTCCGGACTTCGTCGCATGGAAGAGATTCGACACCCCAACGGCAGTAGCGAGAGGAATAACCGAACAGGTAAACGAGTATATCGCCTCTCTTGAAGAATTCGCGGATCTCTTAGACGACGAAATGAACTGGCTATTCCAAAGAGCTTGGGATGAGACCGATCCTAAAAGACTTGGGATCATGTCGGACAGAATAGAGGAAAATATGAGTCGAACGGAGCATTTCTTCGAGGATGAGATAAGGGTTTTGTCGGGAACCATTCTTCACAGGATCGGCCAGGCTGTAAACGAACTTGGATCCTTCAACCCAACCAGGTATGTTCTCTCGATTGAGCGAACGATGAACGAAATTTTAGCACTTACCGAGGGCCTAATAAACAGGGCGGAGACGACCATCCAAAGAAGTTTTCACTACAGCGAAAGTCAGCTAGATTATGCAGGATTGAGAAATCAGCTCGACAGACATTTGATGAACGCAAACGGACAGGTCGAGCTACTTGACAAAGGAATATTCAGACTGATCGACGACAAAATCAACGAGGCAGGTAACGACCTCGACAACCTCTTCAACGACCTCACTTTGCATGGGGGATACGCAGCCTCGCTCCTTTTCGGTGGTGTGGTCCTGAAGAAAGCCGACAGGATTGTTAACAGTGTCAGAATTGTCTCTCCCGGAGATGAAGTTGACTGTGTTTTCAAAGACGGCGAAGCAAAAGCTACAATTGATGAAGTGAAATCGGAGGTATGAAATGGATGAAAAGACTCTCGAATCAATTCTGAAACTGAAAGAAGATCAGATAAACGCTATGGACTTCAAGAAGCTTCTTGGCTACATAAGATCGATAGACGAGTATTTCCGTGGCAACTCTCAGATCGACGTCGAAATTGCACTCAAAGCTTACCAGAAGGCTATTCAGCTGCTTACAGCCGCCCGATTGCGTTTGATCACTCTCAA
>NZ_JFHJ01000165.1:0-7393 GCF_003666285.1 Mesotoga sp. HF07.pep.5.2.highcov
CCTGGGCTGTTCTTGCCCAGCCTTGCGTCTTATTCCGTTCTTTCCGACCCCCTAGCGCTATCCCCGACCACTTCTTCAGAAGTGCAGATCCCGAAACGAGTTAGGATTACAGTCCTTTGCATCATTCTGGCACGCTTCTGGCCAGAATTCGGTTCGTTAAACTACTGAAGAGGACGATCGCTATCCTTGGGAAGACTGATCCTCAATAGCGGGCGTGCCGCCGCACGCCCCTACATCCGTTTCGATCGAATTTATTTGCACATGCAACTCACAACTTGCATCTTGGCACTTGCAACTGATCTATTTCGGATAACGGCGAACCTTCTACGGACAACCACTGTCTATTGCCTTTTTCTTGTAACCAGCTTCTTGATTTCGTATATCCAGAGGATCGCGCTACCGAGGGCTAACGAAAGCAGCAGATCCCATATTCTCAGAGCCTGTGTGGAGAAGAGCCCCTGCATAAAGGGTACATATATAACGGCCAGCTGAAGCCCGAAGCTCGCCAGTATTGCGTACATTAGAGAAGGATTCTCTTTGAACGGTGCGTTGAAGATCGATTTCGTTCTTGATCTCACAGACAGTGCAAAGAAGAGTTGAGAGAAAACCAGTGTTGAAAAAAGCATCGTTCTCCACGGCCCGTTGGTATCGTTCATCCAGTAAACCAACCCAACGCCAAGAGAGAAGGCGGAGAGTAGTAGCCCGATAAGGATTACATTCCATCTTCCATTTGCCAGGACGTGTTCCTTCGTCGGGTTGGGTGGACGCTTCATTATATCCTTTTCCGGTGGTTCAACTGCGAGCGCCAATGCGGGGACTCCGTCCGTGACCAGGTTGAGCCAGAGTATCTGAAGGGGCGCCAGGGGGAGCGAGATACCAAAGAATGGTCCGAGAAGCATTATCCATATCTCTCCGAAGTTCGACGCCAGGATGTACCTTATGAACTTGTGTATGTTGTCGAAGATTGTCCTTCCTTCACAAATGGCCGAGACGATCGTGGTGAAGTTATCGTCGATGAGAACCATATCAGCGACTTCCTTTGTTACGTCAGTCCCTGTTATGCCCATAGCGATCCCTATGTCGGCCTGTTTGAGAGCGGGGGCGTCATTAACGCCATCACCCGTCATGGCGACGACATTTCCCTGTCTCTGAAGAGAGTCGACGATCTTCAGCTTGTGTTCCGGTGCGACTCTGGCATATACCGAGGTCTCTGAGGTAACTCTGTCGAGTTCCTCCTCCGTAAGGTTTTCGATTTCTCGACCCATCTTGACGTTCGACTTGTCGTCAACTATGGTGAGGCTCTCTGCTATATAACCGGCTGTCAGGGGATGGTCACCCGTAATCATAATCGGCCTTATACCTGCTTCACGGGCGGTCATTATCGATTCTTTGACGCCTTCTCTTGCGGGATCCATCATTCCAAATATACCGGTGAAAATGAGATTTCTCTCTTCGACCTTTTTGTCTTCGACTTCAGAGGAGTTTACGGGCCTGAAGGCTACTCCAAGAACCCTCATTCCATTCGCCGCGAGGTTGTTGTTTGTCTCTATGATTCTTTTTCTCCAATCATCGCCTATCTCATGTATCTCGTCACCTTCAAGTACTCTGTCACAGACTTCAACGAGAGAATCGACGGCTCCCTTGGTAAATGCAACATATTTGTCGACTGCGTTTTCTCGAAGGTGTTCTGGAACGTCTGCAGGAATCTTGCCCTTTGGATTCTCCCTGATCTCGTGGATAGTTGTCATCCTCTTTCGTTCCGAATCGAAAGGGATCTCCAGGATCCTGGGCATAGCCTGTTCGAGGTCGCTTTTCTCGATGCCGACTCTGTAAGCCGCATATACTAGCGCTCCCTCTGTGGGATCTCCGATCACATCTACCTGCTGCTTTTTGTGGACGGGAGGTTTGATCTCGGCATCGTTGCATAGCGCGGCCGCCGTAAGCATTATTTCAAATGATTTATTGTCATCTTCGGGAAGTGCCTCGGGATCCGGTTCATTTTCTTTTCCAAAGTCCAGTGTGCGTCCGGCCATCTCTACGACTGTCACTTTCATTCTGTTTTCGGTAATCGTTCCCGTTTTGTCGGAACAGATTACGGTAACGGAACCAAGCGTCTCGACGGCCATCAGTTTCCGTACGAGAGCGTTCTTCTTCAACATCCGTTGGGCGCCTAAAGCCAACGCAATAGTGACAACCGTGGGAAGACCTTCTGGAACTGCGGCCACTGCGAAGGAGACAGCAGTCATGAACATAAGCTCGAGATCTTCACCCCTCAACAAGCCCATCACGAAGATCACGGCTACTATTCCAAGCGCGATCAAGGCAAGAATCTTGCCTAGCTGGTCGATATTCTTCTGCAAGGGGGTCTGAGTTTCGGCAGTATCTTGAAGCATTGTCGCGATCTTCCCAAGTTCGGTTTCCATTCCTGTGGCAGTCACTATTCCGACTCCGCGGCCGTATGTGACAACCGTTCCGGAATACGCCATGTTTTTGCGGTCGCCGAGAGAGGGGTTCTCTTCTTCAATGGGTTTCGTGGTCTTTTCCACAGCCTCGGATTCGCCGGTGAGGGCTGACTCCTGAATCTTCAGATTGGTTGACTCGACGAGTCTCATATCTGCCGGCACGATATTTCCGGCCTCTAGTATAACTACATCTCCTGGTACGATCTCCGTTGAGTTTACTTCCACAATCTGCCCATCCCGTCTTACCTTCACTCTGGGCACGGACATCTTCTTCAATGCGGCCATTGCTTTTTCGGCTCTGTATTCTTGAGTGAACCCCAGGATGGTGTTAAGGGCTACAATTGCTAGAATTACTATCGTATCCCTTAATTCACCGACGAAAGCCGTGATCACCGAAGCAACAATCAGGATTATTACCATCACAGACTTCAGCTGTGAAAGAAGAATCTTCCAAGCGCTGCGCCTGTTCTTCTCTGTAAGCTCGTTCAAGCCATACTGGTCGATTCTCTCCTTCGCCTTTGCCCCGGAGAGACCCTCGTTTGAGCTTGAGCCTAGTTCCTTTATGACTTCTTCGATTGTTTTCTGATGGTATTTCGCCATGCTTCAACCTCCGTTTAATAGAACAGTTGCACAGTTCGTCTAATTTAAGTTCGAGTATTTAAGTCTAGATCCCGAAACAAGTTTGGGATGACAGTGTTAGGTAATTGCGAAAACGGCACTTACAATCATGCTAAAAGAACCGTCCCTCGTCCTTCGTCCAGGATCGTGGACCCGTCCTTCGATTGGATCGGAGAGCAGATCCAGTATGGAGTCCTTGATGATTGTTCATTGGCATTGATAATCGGTAATGGTTCAGAGCCGCTTCAGTTTGCCAGACCCTAGACCCAAGACCCGAGACCCGCTATCAATTCCGTCATTCTGAACTTGTTTCAGCATCCCGACGGGCTTTCCGAAAACGTCACATAGCGTCATTCTGAACTTGATTCAGAATCTCGATGCTCTCTTGTTGAATGTCAGTAACGAGCTTACTTCATTGCCATTAGAAAAAGGTCTTCTTTCTTCTTCTTGCAACTTGCATCTTGCAATCGTTCTTTTCTGAGAACGGAGAACCGCTCAACGGTCAACCAGTTTCTCTTGCTCTTACGAACTCGCTACCCGCTACCACCGACCATGGTTTGTCATAAGCCCAGATCCCGGATCAAGTCCGGGATGACAGTGTTACTTGATTGCGAAAACGTCACATCATGTCATCTGAACTTGTTTCAGCATCCCTATCCCAGATTGTGGTCCCACCAAACCTTGTATTCCAAAGATTACAATCGTTTTTTTGGCTTTTGTTCTTGCAACTTGGAACTTGCATCTTGGAACTGATCCTTTACCCTTACGAACCCCCGACCTGCTACCACCGACCACGGTTCATCGAAAGCCTAGATCCTGAACAGGAGCGCTTCAGGATGACAAAGTAAGTTGGTTCTGATCAGATTCCTTTAATCTCCATTCTTCTCACAACTCACAATTTGGAACGCTGAACTAATTATTTGCTCCTGACCAACCCCCGACCTCCGACCATCTACCACGGTCTTACAACTCACAACTTGGAACTGCTCTTCTCAACGCACGAGTTATCTCAAAAGCGAAAATTGGCTCTTTCCCCGCGAAGCGGGCACTGCGTCCTGGTGCGATCTTTGCCAGCATTGCGACCTGGGATGTTCTTCCCAGCCTTGCGTCCGCCGATGCTTTTCGGCGCCTTGCGTCAACCACGGTCTTTCACAAATCTCTAGCAAAGAGTCTGTTCGCTTTCTTGATAAGTATAGGCCACGTGAATACAATACCAACTAAAGCGATCGCGGTCAATATGATAGTCATAATTGTCCCGGATATGTTGTCCTTAAGTAAGAACGCGAGATATCCAAGACCGCCCACGTAACCAAAGACGACCGGAATCGAAAGCGCGACGTTAACGTTCTGCTTCATGGCTCTCTGAGGGTTCTCCCATTCAAGGATCGGCTTTATCGAGTCGATTATCATTTGTAGAATGTTCAAGAATGTGAGAGTCAATCCTCCGACAACAAATACAACTAACGCCTCTATGAAAGACAGACCAAGGATCAGACTAAGAGCGACTGCGCCGAATGCCGGGCCTATCAAACTAAGCGTCTCGATATGAAGAAATTTGACTTTCACGATTTCATTTACGTCAACGGGAAGAACCTTCAGTTCCCTGATCAAATCTCCTTCTCTGCTAAACATAGAGGAGGCAAGTCCATTTATTCCTCCCGCAACGGCTGCGACCAGTGCGCCGACTGGGACAAAGACTGGCTTGTACTGCTGAAACTGGTCCAGCATCTGACCTAACTGATCGGTTTGTCCGGCAACAGCCGCTATGACCAGCAGAATTGGGAACACCAGTACATTTCCGAATCCGTTGAAGGCGAATGCAGGGACCTTCAGGAAGTACCACCATTCTCTTTTATAGAGAGCAGAGAACTTTGTCTGTTGTAAGCCCATCAGCCAGGCTATCTCCCCTTCTTCAAGTTTCGACCGTTTGGCAAAATTCTCTTGGAGGCTCGAATAGACCGAGTAGTAAAATTTGTGACCAAAGAAGAGAAAGATTCCGAGAGCGGCAGCGTGCAGGCCAATGAAGGCAAGCAACCACAGTAAACCCTCTAAGAAGGGTTTGCTCAGGGCCTTCGTAACGAGTATAGTCGGCGGATATGCCCCGGCCGTCTTGTTTAGTATTGCATCTTCGCTCGAGAATATTCTCGCGAACTCCTCTGCGCTCATGTTCGGGTCAACCCTGCTGGTAAGGGAAACGAAAACAAGGAAGCCTAAAACTACGAGCGCGCTTATCAGATAGACGATGCTGTCTCTGTATCTCTTGAAGCGGAAGAGTCTCGAAAGCGGCAGAACGATTATCGCCGAGAGCATTATGGGCAATACCTGACTGAGTAGAAAGATTATCGCCATGAATATCCAGTATGAAATACCGGCTCCAGATCTGATCCCGTAGAGAATGTAGGCAGGAAGAATGACCGCGATCGAAATTACCATGAGATCCACAAGCACAACCAGGAACTTCGACATCAGTACCTCGGTTGACTTTAAGGGCAGGGGTATCAGGACGCTCATGTCATCCCCGAAGAAAAAAGTGCTTATCATAAGGAAGACTCCCATGATCAGCCCGAATAGATTCGCTATGAGAAACGGTCCTGCCAGAAAGAGCTGCCTCATTCCAGCAGCTTCATACTGATCGTACATAGTGTTCAGCAGACTCATGTAAAGAGGCCCAAGAGAAAAGACCATCAAGAGTACCACGCCTATTATTAATGCCGGTTCCCAGAGTCTTTCTCTTTTCTTGAAATGATAGAGAGATCTGGGTATGTTGTAGTGAGCGTTAATCAGCGTCGAGGTAAGCGAAATCACCATTTTCGGTCTCACTACCCGTCACCTCCAGGAAGAGTTCTTCAAGGCTCCCCTGGCCTCGGAGCTTCCTAAGCTCTTCAACGGTGCCTACAAACTCAAGCTTTCCTTTGTTTATTATCCCTATCCTGTCGCAAATTCTTTCTGCCACTTCCATGACATGAGTGGAGAAGAATACCGTATTTCCTGCCTTCACGTGGTTTCTCATCATTTGTTTTAGAATGAATGCCGATTCCGGATCGAGGCCGACTATCGGTTCGTCCAGTATCCAGAGATCGGGATTATGGATCAATGCGGCAATTAGCGAAAGTTTCTGTTTCATCCCATGGGAGTAGGTGGATACTGGATCTTTGATTGCATCTGAGAGCTTGAAATTCTGCAGAAGCTTAGACGCCCTCTCGGCACGGGTCTTTGGTGGGACTTGAAACACATCTGAGATAAGGTTCAGATACTGAACACCCGTAATCTTGTCCATTACAAGTGGTTCATCTGCAACATAGCCTATCTTGGATTTTGCTTCAACAGGGTGAGCGACCACATCTATATCGTCTACTGAAATACTTCCTGATGTTGGCTGCAACAACCCGACGATCATCTTGATTGTCGTAGTCTTTCCGGCGCCGTTGGGCCCCAGGAAGCCAAAAATCTCCCCTTTGTTAACCGTCAATGAAATGCTGTCAACAGCCTTGACGCTTCCGCTGTAAATCTTTGTCAAATCTCTTATCTCAATCACTTTCCAAACCTCCTGTCCTCACAGGGCATTGCCATTTTCGCTCCTTACGAGGATCTGAAAAAACTCTTCCAGATCAGGGATTGAAATGGCAGCTTCATCGTTCTTGTAGTATTCTTCGGTTGCTTCCGAGTATTCAACTATCATAGATAGCCTGTTTATCTCTTTTGCCACAGCGAGACATCTTTCGGAACTCGGTTTTGTTTTGTCCTTCAGCGGCATTTTAATTATTCTGTACTTCTCTTTGATCCCATCAAGATTACCAGTGTACTTTATCTTTCCACTAACCATGATCGAGAACTCATCGGCTATCTTTTCGACCTCTGGAATGACATGGGATGTGTAGATAACTGTCTTTCCGAGGATCACTTTCTCCCTTATCAGTTCAAGCGTATCGTCTCTCATTATTGGATCGAGGCCCCATGTCGGCTCGTCGAGGATGTATAGATCCGCATCTGTCGATAGAGCAACAGCGAGATAAAGAGCCGTCCTCATACCATTTGAAAACGTTCTGATCTTCTTCCTGTAGGGCAGCTTGTAGTTCTCAATCAGTTCTCGAGCCTGTTTTTCGTTGAATCTCGGAGAGATTCTGCTGCTCAGTCTAAGTGTTGATTCTATATCGAGGTTCTCGTAAAGATTCTTCTCCTCCGGAACGAACGAGATTCGCTCTCTGACTTCCTCTATTGGTCTGCCAAAAACCTCAACTGAGCCGGAATACTTTACCAGGCCGAGTATAGATTTCAAAACGGTGGTCTTTCCCGCTCCGTTTGGACCTAGCAGG
>NZ_JFHJ01000613.1:0-20973 GCF_003666285.1 Mesotoga sp. HF07.pep.5.2.highcov
TCCTCGGCAAGGGGTTGAAATCGTCCGATATAGTTGCATATTTCTGTATCCATTTCTCTCTGAAGCTTATCAATCACTTCATCATTTTCAATGACTACTCTTGCGAGGTCGCCATCTAATCGATCAAGAGAGTCTATCGCTTTCAAAAGACTCGATCTCACGTTCTCCATCATATCTGACAACATAGATTTCAATCTGTTAAAGCCTGCTTCCAGATGCCTCTGCCTTTCTGGTGTCATCTCAACCAACTCCCGTTAACTGAAGATTCCTCTCAGGTACTCGCTTGTTCTTTGATCTCTAGGGTTAGAGGTTATCTTCTCGGTAGTGTCAAACTCAACGAGATCACCCACGTAGAAGAACATCACATAATCCGAGATCCTCAGTGCCTGCTGAAGGTTATGGGTTACTATAATAATAGTATACTTTTCCGAGAGCTCTTCTATAAGAGTTTCTATTCTCTGTGTAGCAATTGGATCAAGAGCACTTGTAGGCTCATCGAGAAGCAGAACATCCGGTTCAACGGACAGAGCCCTCGCTATGCAAAGTCTTTGCTGTTGACCTCCCGATAGATTTGTTGCGTTTTTCTTCAGCTCATCTTTGACCTCATCCCATAGGGCTGCCTGCTTTAGTGACTTTTCGGTTATCTCCCTAAGTGTCTTGCGGTCCTTGATTCCGTGAATTCTCGGCCCATAAGTGACGTTTTCCTGGATCGTTTTTGGAAATGGGTTTGGCTTCTGAAAGACCATTCCCACGTGTTTTCTTAGAATGACCGGGTCCATATCGAGAATCTCGTTGCCGAGAAGTTTTACCGATCCCGTATGTCTGTAGGAAGGTATCAGATCATTCATGCGGTTTAGAACTCTAAGAAAGGTAGATTTTCCGCAACCGGAAGGGCCCACAACCGCTGTTACCTTCTTTTTTGGGATTTCACAGGTCACGTCCTTAAGTGCATGTTTATCACCATAATACACGTTGAGCTTTTCTATTTTGAAAATTGGTTCGTCCATTTCACTCCTCCAGTTTCTTCGATTCTATTCTCCTTCTGATTGCGACGCTGACGAACAAAGTTATGACGATTATCAGCAGAACGGAAATACTTCCCTCAAGCTTTGGAGTCACATTCTCGGGATAGATTGCCGAAAGCACGAAAATGTGTGTCGGCAATGACATAGCCGGCTCAAAGAGACCTGAAGGGTTTCTAGTAATATAAAATGCGGCCCCTGTAAACAGCAAAGGAGCCGTCTCCCCAATTATTCTTCCTACAGCTATCATAACTCCTGTTAGTATCCTCGAGAAGGAGGCTGGAACAACGATTCTGAAAGTTGTCTCAGCCTTATTCGCACCAAGTGCCATCGATGCTTCTCTGTAAGATTTCGGAACTGCAGCCAGGCTTTCATGGGTATTTGAAATGATGTAAGGAAGTGACATTATTCCTAAAGTAAGACCCCCCGAGATGATTGAGGTTCCGAATCCAAAAGTGATCGAAAAAAGCGACAGGCCAAACATTCCAAAAACAACCGAAGGAATTCCTGCAAGAATGTTGTTAGCAGTTAAAACTAGACGCTGAAAACGATTCTCTTTGCTGTACTCACTCAAATAGACGGCTGATAAAATACCAACCGGCACCGAAAAGAGCAGTGCTATCGATAGAAAATAAAACGTTCCCAGTATTGAAGGCCAAATTCCTCCTTCCGTCATCGAATTTTTCGGGAAGGAGACCAGAAATTCCAGGCTAATGTCATCAAGTCCATTTACAACAAGGAAACCAATTATAGCTAGTATAACTGCAACCAGTGTGTACGATATAATTCCGAAAATCAATTTGGTTATTCGGTCGATCAGCATCTTCTCATTCCCCTCTTAAGACGCATTGCTATAACTGTGAAGATCAGGGAAATCCCTAAAAGAACAACCCCAATCATGAAGAGAGCGTAATAATGAGTGCTTCCAAGTTCAACTTCTCCCATTTCGCCGGCGATTGCTGCGGTTAGAGGTCTAACTGGATCAAAGATCGACTGGGGAATCATGGAAGCGCCGCCTGCGACCATCAGAACAACCATTGTTTCTCCTATTATTCTATTTGCTCCAAGTATGATCGCATTTAGGATCCCGCTTCTAGCTTGTGGAACAATAATGCGGAATACTGTTGAAGTTGTGTTGGCTCCCAGTGCTAATGAGGCCTCTTTTTGATCTACAGGAACAGCTTTCAATGCATCTTCGATAAGAGTTACGAAATATGGCATAGCAAGTATAGAGAGCATGAGAGAAGCGTTGAAAATATTCAGTCCCGTCCACACTTTCATCGGGAAGAGCTCCATTAACCACCTTGAGACATACTTGAGCCCGAAACTTCCAAGTACCACAGATGGAATTCCTGCCATGAGTTCAAATATGAGTTTTAGAAAGTCGTGCGCCTTCCTGTGGCTGAACTCGGCAAGAAATATGGCCGAAACAAATCCCAACGGGATAGATATTGCTAAGGTCAACCCTGTTACAGCCAGAGTGCCCGATAACAGAGCGAGGATGCCATATTCGGCATCCTCGTAAGTTGGGTACCAGCGAGCGCTGAAAAAGAACTCCTCGAATGATATCTTTCCGAAAACTCTTACCCCATCTGATATGAGAAAGAAGAATATTCCGAAAAGAATTGCTGATGTAATCAAAGCTGCAGTCGTTACCAGTACTCTCGACGAAAGTTCAAGTCTCCTTCTTCTCAACTCGCCTCATCCAATCTATTTCGTTCCGTAAGCGTTTACATAACCCACACTTAGAACAGCTGCCTGCCCTTCCGGTGATAGTGCATATCTCAGGAATTCACCAATAACTCCTGTAGGGAGTCCATTGGTTGCATCGACGAACATGAACAATGGTCTCGATATCGGGTATGATCCTGCATTCACGTTTGCTACAGTTGGTTCAACGCCTTCAACTGTCAGGGCCTTTACCTCTTCCGTGATGTATCCCATTCCAATGTAGCCGATAGCATACTGATTCTGCATAACCTGCTCAACTTCGGCTCTTGTTGATGCCAGCTGTTGAACCTGAGGAGCGAATTTCTCACCCTTCATTACGTGTTCGACGAAGTACTCGAATGTTCCAGATGCATTGTCTCTTGACAGAGGAACAATTCTAGCCTTTGGCAGAGAAGAGTCAATCTGATTCCACGAAGTTATCTTTCCCGAGTAGATATCAAAAAGCTGTTGAATGGTTATGTTGCTAATCCCGAGGGACTTGTTTACGATAATCGCTATCCCGTCATAGGCGACAACATATGGTATGAAGTACTTTCCATCACTGTTCATCTGTTCAATTTCCGAGGCCTTGATCCATCTACTGGAATTTGCAATGTCGGTCTGTCCGTTGAATAAGGCCTTGATACCCGTCGAAGACCCGGCGCCTTCGATAGATATCTCAACATCAGGGTTCATTGCCTTGAAACCTTCTGCCCAGAGCTGCGCAACTGGATAGACAGTGTTGGAGCCTTTAATGACAAGTGTAGAACCTAACATAGTGCCAGCCAGTAACAGGATTACGATAAGTACACCAAAATTCTTCATACACACACCTCCTGAATTTATTTCCACGATTAGTTTATACATGTAGGGTGTTATTGGGGGATTATTTGAGTTTGCTAAAAGTTCAGCTTCTTGACATTCTGATCAGAAGAAGATTACAGACGACTGGTGAAGGCCGGCATGAAAATGCTGAAGTATTCAGTGAATGATGAGCACATAAGATCCTTATTGAGAGAGGATTCTATAGGATGAAAATGAATATTTCCCGAAGATCAAGTATTTTAAATTCGATGAACTGCTATAAAGATCAGTTAATTATGTTTTGGAATATAGAAACTGTCCAGAATAAGGCCCTCCGGGGTTTTTGAATAGCCGTACAGACCTTCTAGAGTATAGTTGAACAACATATAGTGGAAGGCTTTGGCGGAAGCGACTAGACTCTCGCCCCGGGTGATATCGTAAAGCGGAGCACCGCCGCCAGCCGTAATAACATAGGTTACGCCGTTTCTCTCAATTCTCTGATAGCCATGATCATGGCCGCTAAGAACAAGATCGACGTTGTAGTTTTCGAAGACAGGAACCAGGTATTCCTTTAGATACAGATGGTCTCCATGAGAGCCGTAACTGTACGGAGGGTGGTGTAAGCAAACTACTATATGTGCAGGATCTTCTTCTTCCGCCTCCTCCAGCTGTGTTAGAAGCCAAACGTATTGCTGTGAATACTTATCGAAGGCTTCATTTGTGTTCAAAAATATGAAGAAGATATCGCCGTACCATAGGCTATAATATCTTTCATTTCCTGGGAAAGCAAAGAATTTCAAATAGTTTATGGCTTCAGACTCGTGGTTTCCAATAACACTGTAGAGTACACTGTCAGATAATATTTCGGTGACTTCGAAAAAGTTTATCCATTCTTCAATAGCATCGTCGGTCGAGACGATATCACCCGTGTGGATTACTAGAGGTACGTTTTCACTAGCTATTCCATTGACTATCTCAGAATGAACGACATAGTTGTTTCTACTATCTCCGTAAGCTGCAAAACTGAATGGTGTGTTTCTGTTAGGTGCGGTTGTCAGTATCCCGTTGCCTTTGTAAATGACTTCTCCATCCTTTTCACTCTTAACAGTGTAAGCATAGCTCATTCCAGGAAGGAGTCCAGATACCCGGAATCTGTGAAGAGTCACTTTCTCATCTGAATGAATAGATTCATTGGAGCCATCGTAGACTATTAAATAAGAAGTTGAGGGTTCCTCAGTGAACCAGCTTACGGTAACTCCATCGCGCGAAATATCGTTCAAATAGACTGAAAAAACCTGACCAATTATCAGAAGAAACAGAAGAAGCATATATTTTTTCAACGCGCTCACCTCCTTTATGGTGTCGTGGGATCTGCGAATAAATGGACACATAATGATTATAACGGAAAAAGAATCTTGATTCTTATTGAGGGGGTTTTTGAAATCTCGTCCATTGATGGATGACAAGATACAAGAGAAGTGTTGGAATAGCTTTTAGCGGTGAAAATAACGGTGTTCAACTGCGTTATGATATAATCTCAGAGCGGAGGTGAGTGATATGGAATTATACAGTAGTGAGAGTGAACCGCCACTTTGATTTGATTCGCCCGTTGAGACCTCCTTCTAAGTGACAAAAGAAAGATGAAGTACTTAAAAAGGGGGGACCGATGTGCGCGAGATTTTGATTTCCGAGAATGGAAGAATGAATACATTAGATTCACCAGTAGAAGGTTGCTGGATCAATGTTGTATCGCCAGATAGTGGAGACATCGCTTTTCTTAAGAGTTTAGAAATCGACGAGGATTTTGTGTACGATGCTTTAGATCAGGAAGAAAGGGCAAGATTCGAGCAAGATGAGGATTTAATCTACGTGATTACCAAACTGCCATATTTAGATACTGCAGACGAAACCGTTCCATACAAGACGACGACTCTCGGAATTGCAATGAAATCCGGTTATTTTGTCACGATAAGCAGTTCGGAAAACGCAATTGTATCGGACATAGTCGAAGGACGGGTTAAGGATATTTCCACAAAGAAACGAAACCGCTTTCTTCTTAGAATTTTTGACAGAGCAACTGTTTATTACCTGAGGTATCTCAAGGAAATCAGGAGACTGTCAAATGAGATCGAGTCCGAACTACACAGATCTACCAGGAATCAAGAGCTTGTGGCGATGTTGAATCTCGAAAAATCTTTAGTTTTCTTCACGACATCTCTTAGATCAAACGAGTTAATGTTTGAGAAGCTCAAGAGAGCAAACATACTGACGCTCTATGAGGAAGATGAAGAGCTATTTGAAGACATCTCTATCGAGAATAGACAGGCAATCGAGATGGCAAACATTTACAGCGACATTCTGACGGGAATGATGGATGCCTTTGCTTCTGTGATCTCCAATAATCTCAACGTAGTAATGAAGATATTAACGATAGTGACGCTCTCTCTTCAGATTCCGACGCTGGTAGCGTCGATCTATGGAATGAATGTTAAACTCCCCTTTATGGAGAGCAGTACGATTTTCTACTGGTCTATGGGTTTGTCGGGACTTGCTGCCTTCCTGGTTGGTTTTGTACTATTCAAGATAAGATGGTTCAAGTAGTAGAATGAAGTGATCCCAGGGAAAAAATCTGAACTAGTGAAGCCGCCAAAAGAACAGGGGGGATGAATATTACAGGAATAAAGACCCCCACAAATGCGTAAGAGAGCGCAATGCCTGTTGAAATAAGGAGCGTGACTCTCTTCCTGTTTTTGGTAAGTCTGAATATCTTATCGTAATAGTGGTCACGATCACCTGTAAAAGGCGATTTTTTTGCGAGAGATCTTCTTAAGAATCCAACGAAGAGATCGAGAAAAACCGGCCAGCAAATCGCCGCAATTCTGATGAAATTCTGAGTCCCCCAAGATTGAATGAGCAATATTCCGACAAAGGAACCTGCGATATACGATCCCTGATCTCCCATGAAAAGTCTTGCAGGTGGAAAGTTAAAAATTAGATATCCGGAGTAAACGCCCGCAATTGCGAGGGCTATCTCAGGAACGAATCCCGTGAAATATGCAAACACTGCAAATACGATAACATTTGCCGAAGAAATTCCATCAAGACCATCTACCATGTTGTAAGCATTAACCATGCCTGCAAAAACCACCGAGAGAACGATCGAATCTAATGTAGAAAACCCAAAGATGATGAAAGACACTGCAAATCCCACAAGAATCTCCAATATTAATCTGATTTTCGGGGAAACACCTCTTATGTCGTCAACAAAGCCCAGAGCCCACATTATCAGTATTGGCGGAAAGAACTCTGGATTCCGAAAAAACCAAGGAATCATGGCAAGAAATATCCCCGTTCCTCCCATGAAAGTAATTGGCCTTTCATGAGGTTTTAGAACACCAGAAGGCTTATCCACGAGCCCAAGCCTCATACCGATCTTTCCAAAAATGAAACACAGTAGTGCGGAAAGAATCATGGCATAGAGGTACGACATCATCCAGCGAACTCCACGGCTTTTTCAATAGTGTAAGAGACAAACTGCATCTCTTCTTCACTAAGATTGTTGAAGAAAGGAATTGCGACCGTTCTCTTGGCTAACCTTTCAGTTACCGGAAACATACCCTCTCTGTATCCGAAGTCTTGCATATAAAATGGCTGAAGATGTATAGGTCTGAAGTAATCCCGGCACTGGACTCCATTCTCTGTGAGATATCTCATGAAGCTTTCTCTATCTATCTTCTCGTCTAACTTTATAACATACACAAACCAGCCTATGCTCGTAGCGTAATTTGCAATGAAAGGAGTTTCTATTCCACTGATGTTTGACAAAAGCCTTTCATAACGGTCAGCAACTCTCTGGCGTTTTTCAAGAATCTCATCAATTCTTTTCATTTGTTCCACGCCAAGTGCGGCTGACATTTCATCCATCCTGTAATTATAGCCAAGTCTTACATGTTCAAGCCAGTTTTCGGAGACTCCTCTTCCTTGATTTCTCATGCTCTTAGAAAGTTCCGCAATATTGCTGTCATCGGTAACAATCATTCCGCCTTCTCCAGTTGTAATCTGTTTGTTTGGATAAAACGCAAATGTGCCGGCAAGACCGAAACTCCCTGTCTTTCGTCCCATGAAAGAGCTCCCCAGCGCCTCACACGAGTCTTCAACGATTTTTATCCCGTGTTTGTTGCAGATCCCCTCGATTCTGTCCCACTCAAGTGGATGGCCAAAGATGTCTACTGCCATAAATATGTCCGGAACAAATGAGTCTAGTTTGATAGCACCTGTATCCAGACCATCTCTTGAGTAGTTGGCCAGGGCCTCTTCCAGAGTTTCCGGAGATACGTTAAATGTCGACTCTTCAATATCTGCGAATATCGGGATGGCTCCTTCGTATAAAGCAACATTTGCGGAGGATACAAAAGTGAAAGGGCTTGTGATAACTGTTTGACCCCTCTTCAGGTCCAGAGAACGAATCACCAGGTGAAGGGCGCTGGTTCCGCTGTTTACTGCGACGGCATGTTCAACACCGATATATTCCGCGAAGATTCTTTCAAACTCTGTAACCTTGGGGCCAATAGATAAAATGCCTCCCGTCATCAACTCCGTAACTGCCGAAATTTCTCTTTCTGTAATGTCAGGTCTTGAAAGGGGAACGAACATTATTTCACCTCCTGAGGAGATCTTGAAAATAAAGAGAGCAGAAGTCCTAACATAAATGACCAAAGTGCAGCGAGACCTATCTGGAAATCCTTTGGCAAAGCGAACGTAAGCGTGTGAGCTGGAATCCAGAACCAAATCAAAGAAATAAGCGCTTTGTCCAGGTTCTTCCAGTTGACTGTTTGAAGTACTAAATTGTCGAGCAGCCTATGAAAAAGTACAAGAAATACACCAAATTGAAGATTCATCGAAAGTGAGCGTGCAAAGGCATTGAGCAAGAGGTTCTCGACGAAAAAGCTCGGTAGAACTCCATTGATTACAAGAGCAGAAACGAAGCCCTGGTAACCAATGAATGCGATCTTTATGAAGATAGCTAGGAAAGCCCATTCCAGGGCCTTCATGAAAGCAATCCTTGGCGGAAACGGCGTCTTGAAGCGGGCAATCTTCGCACTGACAAAATCGCCAAGAGTTCCAAGAATAGAGAACTGAATGATTGCTGATAAGAAAGGGAAATCTCTAACGAAATCGACATACCAGTTCACTTTGAATCACATCCATCATCTATTCTGGCAGTTGAATCATCGACTATTTCAGAAGTTATTCTGTTCAATTCCTCAAAGTCGCTCTCTTCAACTGCGGTCCTCAGTCTGGAAACTGTCTTAAGCAGAGCCTCTTCATCCATCGCTTCATTCATCTTGAGACGGAAGATCTTTGGATGTTTAGTCTGAATTAATTCTTCATTTGTGAGGACTAATTCTTCGAAGAGCTTCTCGCCCGGTCTGACACCTGTGTACTTTATTTCAATTTCCTGATGGGGAATATATCCGGCAAGGGTAATCATCTCGTTTGCGAGGGATGAGATTTTGACAGGCTCCCCCATGTCAAGCACAAAGACGTCTCCATCTCCGGAAAATGCCCCCGCTTGAAGAACTAACGTCACCGCTTCCGGAATTGTCATGAAGTATCTTGTCATTCTAGGATCTGTAACGGTAACGGGCCCACCGGACTGGATCTGTTTCTTGAAAAGAGGCATCACACTTCCACGGCTTCCAAGAACGTTCCCAAACCTGACAATTCCGAATTTCGTATTGCTTCTCGATGAAATGGATCTCACGAATTCCTCTGCGATTCTCTTTGAAACACCCATGACAGAACTTGGCCTTACTGCCTTGTCTGTCGAAATAACGACCATTGTTTCGACTCCAAATTCATCGGCCAGACTCGCAATATTGTAAGTGCCAAGTGAGTTGACTCTAAATGCTTCTGTTGGGTTCTCTTCCATTATGGGAACGTGCTTGTGGGCAGCGGCATGGAAGACGACCTGTGGCCTCATCTTATTGAAAATGTATCTCATTCTCGACCGATCGGCCACGTCGCCAATTAGTTGACTGACCTTGAGATCAGGAAACAGAGAGCCAATCTCCTGGCTGATTTCATAGATGCTGTTTTCCCCCTTTCCGGCGAGCAAGAGCCTGCCGGGTCCAAGAGGGGCTATCTGACGGCACAACTCACTCCCAATGCTTCCTCCAGCACCGGTTATGAGCACAGTTCTTCCAACAACATAATCCTTGAGTGAGTTCAGATCTATCTGAACGCTTTCTCTTCCAAGCAGGTCTTCGATGTTTATCTCTCTCAGATATCCAAGTTTCGCCTTTCCGTCCATTATCTCCGTAATGCTTGGAAGAGTCTGAGCCTTGACCTTACTTACATCGATCTTCGAAAAGATTCTTCTCAATGTGCTTGCATCGGCAGAGGGGATTGCAATGATTACCTTTCGGACTCCCATTTTCTCTACGAGCGGCATAATCTCATCAGTATTCCCCAAAACGGGAATTCCACGAATTCGTTTTCGAAGCTTTTTCGGAGAGTCATCTATAAAACCCACTACCAATCCATTTTCAGGATGGCGCGACAGTTCCTCCGCAATTGAGGTACCGGCATCTCCTGCCCCTACTATGAAGACCCTTTCTTCGGAAGAGACAATCGGATGATTTCTACTCAAGATACTGAGCCAAAAAAACCTCGACCATATTAAGAGAAAAACGGAGATAATTGCTGCCATCGTCGAGACTGTGAAAGGCACCGTGAGAAATCTTATTTCAAAGAGGTTGAGAAATCGACCTGCAAGAAATCCGATTGCATAGCCAACGATAACAGCTCGGAGTATTATGAAATAATCTCTGAAGTAACTGTAGCTCCAGGCGATTCTATATACACCGTTTAGTATAAGAGAAACGACAATGAAAGCGCTGAAATAAATTCCATTAACGAAAAACTCCGGTTCATCCAGAGTGAAAATACCGTATCTGAAGTACATACCTAGTATGTATGCAAAATATACTATCAATGAATCAACTACTAGAAGCAAAAGATTTCTCTTGAAGCCGGAAAGATCACTGAGTTTTGTCAAACTCTTCACCTCATGGAGATTCTAGCACAATAGACTCGAAGTAAAAATTCGCCTCCATCTTTCTTTTACACTGGATTCAGTTAACCTGGAACCTTTCGTCTTTGCGCGTAACACGGATAGCTGCTTCTGCCGACTTTTCCTTGTCTTTTATCTCAAGCATGATGTCGAAATTGTAGGGGCGACTTTCCTCTAGAAAAGAAGTGAAATTGTGTAGATCGATGCTATCTGTATGTCTTCCCTTTCTCGCGCCTTCTTGTTGAGTGCTGTAATCAACAACTGGAATTCCATCTTCATCTGACCACGTTGATCCGGATAAACTAAGGGAATCAGCAAATGAAATTCCATCTGAAAGAATTGAATGATGAAATACATCAAGGAGAATCGGAATACCTGTCTTATAATTAATCGCCATACAGTCCGAGAGCGAGTATAATCTTTCGTCGTTTTCGATCACGAGTCGCTCCTTTATAGCTTCAGGAAATGCGTTGTACCTGTCTATGAATCTCCTGGAGGCTTCCTTCTTATCTCCGTAAACTCCGCCAACGTGAATCTGGATTTTTGCACTGCCGTCTAGCTTCATGAGATCGAGAATTTTTGCGTGATAAAGTAGTTCGGCGGTACTATTGCTTACAACATCAGACCTGGGAGAATTGACCAAGACGAATTGATCGGGATGCATCGATACTCTCATATTGTAATTTTTTATCCTATCGCCTATGCTCTCGAATCTACTTCGAAAAATATTTTCCCACTTTGCTTTGCAGACTGGGTGAGAAGCAAATGGAATTAGGTCCGATGAAATCCTAAAGAAGAGAATGTCCTTTTTTCTGTTGTATTCTAGTATCTCTTCAAGGCAATCAAGATTGGCAGAGACAGTCTTAATCAGTCTCTCTTCACTGTATGATGCCAGTCTGAAAGTTTTCGCAGAGGTGCAGCTGCGAGTTGTGTTTATGCAAGGATACCCTATCTTCATGCATAACCTCCTAATAATAGTATTTTAGCGGAGTTTCGGGCGAAGAATGTATAATTGATTCGATACTGATTGAGAGGTGAGGTATTTGAGAGTTAAGAAGCAACAGTCTTTCCCCATCACCAGAGTTGTCCTTGTTGCCTTTCTTGTGATTTCAGTTCTGCTTTTAGTGATTCTTATTTTCCATCTTTTCAGGGTGAAAAGCCTTGAGGGCAGGGTAGCAAACCTTGAAAAGCATCAGGCCGCTCTTGAGATGGAGATTAGTGCGGTAACCGGTGTTCAGCGAACAATGAGTATAAATCTCTATTATTATAACGAGCTTCTCGATAGACTGATGAATGACGAAGTCATCTGTGATACAGGAGCTGTAATACCTGTCCAGAGAACGATTCCATATTCTCAGTCACCAATTAACGATGCGCTGCGTTTGTTGTTAAGGGGAGAGCTTACTAAGGCCGAAGAAGACCTGGGTTTCAAGACAGAATTCCCCGGCAGAGAACTGCAATTTCTTGGAGCCAGACTTGAGAACGGAGTTTTGTTCTTGAAGTTTTCAGATCCTACCGGGTTTACTTCAGGCGGGTCTTGCAGGGTAAATCTCCTTAAAGCTCAGATAGAAAAGACAGCTCTTCAATTCGACTCGGTGAGCAGCGTTGAATTCGAGCCAATCGATCTCTTTCAACCCTGATCTTACATTTGATCTTTGAATAGTAATTTACACTGTTGCAATTTGCAGAGTAGTTGACTTTAACAAAATCTCGTGGTATAATATTCATTAAGACGTCCGAACGAAATGGGCGTTTTTCTTTTTACCTTACACGATTACTAATCTTAAGCTTCTTTTTTCAGAGGAAAACTAACAACACCAGAGCGGCAGATATTGCTCCTATGATACCCAGCCCGTACAATTCCCATTTGGCCAGTCCCTTTAAATAGTGAAATGATCTGATCTCTCTTATCCATCGTGGTACCGCAATTATCTGGGAAGCGGTAAATTTTTCCTTCTTTCCAAACGTTATCCATGCTCTTCCTGGATCTTCAGCCTTCACTTTGATAGAATAGATCCCTTTCTTAGCTAGTGTCGAGTCATGTCTTACGTATAGGTATGAATAGGTATCACCGAAGAACTCATACATTATTTCGGGTTCTATACTTTCAAGAACGAAATCTTCGACGATTTCTCCATCAGGATCATATACTGTGAGTTCTGGACGAAAGTCCATTGTGGAATCCATGCCTTCAATTTCCTTTGGTACTCCAAAAAGCATGTGGAAGTGCTGACCGACAAAACCTTCGAATACGAATGTGATTTCCTCTGCTGCGGAGAAGACATAATAAAAGATCTGTGACAGATCTATGTCCCTTACAAGGAATGCACCTTTAGCAAAGTCATCGGATGTTAGGAAGGCCGGTACATGGGCGAATGCTGAAACTGCAAAAATAACCAACAAAGAAAGCAGGACGAATTTTTTCTTCATGGAATGCCTCCTTTGTAGTAATCTATTTAAATAAGTCTATCAGTATTCAAGACATTTTCTCTCATGCTGAAACTATATGGACAGAAAAACAGATTTGCGCCAGTTCAAAATGATCGGTTTCCGATAGCTATCGAATAATCGCAGCATTTTTATCCTTTCAAGGGCTGACGAAAAGATTGTTTTGGCGATTTCATAAACTGATAACAGCGAGAGAAAAAAAGATCTTTCAGAGTGATCTCCGTTTTCAGCTTTTGTTACGTTAACCTTTCAAAAGAGAGTATTTCAATAGAGCACTCCCTCTCGTACGATCTCAAGGCTCTCTTTTCTGTCTCGATTTCTCCCACCTGATTGTCATATGGATCAGATCTGAAAAATCTCTTAGCCGGCAACAGGGGTGCCATAAATTCTGAATTCGAGATCATTCTGTACGCATCTAGATTCCCGAAGTAGAACTCTCTATAAGCAGGGATATCCTTTCTTGATCCTCCGAAGGAACAGTCGGCTGGAACCCACCCAAAAGGTTCGAACCAGAACAAAGCCCAGTCGTGAGGGCTCGCACCTTTTGGAGATGCGAACCATCCTGATTGCCATCTAGCGGGTATTCCCTTTATTCTGCAAAGTGTGATAAACAGCAGAGCTTTTACACCACAATCCCCCCTGAGATTGGTAGCGGCAAATTCCGAAAGATTTGGATAAAGGGCATATTCACTCATGAATGTATATTTGACATGCTCGCATATCCAGTCATAGAAACTCTTAGCGATGTAGTAGGGATTGGTCTCTTTGCCAGAGATTTCATCGGCTAGAGATCTCATAAATGGTGAAAATACGATATGGGGCGCTCGTTCAATCAAATAGCTTTCAAATCTCTTTTCATCGGGATGTGTGCATCTGGAAGGATCGAGGGAAGTCGATATTTCGGAGATTTCGTACTCAAATTCGACACTGAAAACGGTATCTTTTTTTGCATCTGACTCCATGTATACGGTGCGTTGGGAGTAATCTGCCGGAGACAGGAAATAATCGTGACTTGTGTTGAGGATCTTCGTTGAGGAAACTTGTTCTCCATTTCTGGATACTGGCAACCAACAGCGGAAAACATTTTCCTCAGAGCTTTGAACATTGATTGACGATCTAGCATTCACTTTGAATTTTGAGGGTTCTCTAGTGCTGATAAGCCTGTCTATTTCTCTGTGGAGGAGCACCCTTATTTCGTCTCGTTCGTTATCTTTTTGCTTCAGTCGACTACCATATTCCGGCATAACGAATAGAAGATTCTTATCGAATCTTTTTTCGAATCTTGCCTCACCGTCGAGAGTCATTGAGTCTAGTTGCTTCGCTTCACATAAACCTTCAAATTCCTCTCTGGTGAAGTTGTCTATAGAATTAGATAGAATCTCAAATGCCTGTGAATTAGTGTATGGATAATTGTCCTTCAGTCTGAGAATTCTTTCCTTTTCCCATAACAGTCTTCTTGTCATAATAGAAGGAAGATAGCTTTCAAGCTCATTATCGATTTCTTTTATAGCCCCTTTATAGTCTCCATTGCTCTCAAGCAAGCCGATCTTCTCAGGAAGTTGAGCTGCCAAAAACTCCATTCCTTTCACCCCTTATCTTCGTAATCAAAGAGAGATCTCAAAATGATTATATCAGCAAGAAGGGCTACGAAAAAAAGGCGGCCTCCGCCTGGAAGCCGCTATTCTCTTAAGATATAAGGGGTGGAATTTTCTCCACTGCTAGAATATGTGCAAATCCATGCCATGAATCTTTCTTCAGAAGATAATCTGACAACACCAGTAGAGAAAAAGACTTCGATACGCTTGGAGTAGGTTGTACCTGCAATTTTCCGGGAGTCTAATTTCTAATGAGCACAGCACTGTCGTTTTGCAAGCAAAGAGGACAGGGCTGAGAATTCTAAGTGCTTAGAGTAATTTGCCCTATAATCAAAATGAGTGAAACGGGGCTCCTTTCTTGATCCTGATGGGGCGTTCTTGACATCCGAAAAAGGTGGAGGTGAAATAATGGCCGAGATTTCTCTGGGCAAGAACGTACCGGACTTTTCATTACTTGATCAAAACGGCAATGAGATATCGTTGTCCCACTTTTCCGGGAAGAAGATTGTGCTCTATTTTTACCCAAAAGATAACACTTCCGGTTGTACGCTCGAAGCAGAAGGCTTTAGAGATTTGGCGAGCGAGTTCGAGGCTTTAAATACAGTCATAATTGGTGTTAGCAAAGATAGTCTGAAATCCCATCAGAGCTTCTCGTTGAAGCTTGATTTGAACTTTTCTATTCTGAGTGATGAGAATGGAAGGATTCACGAGATGTTCGACGTGATCAAACCGAAAAAGATGTACGGTCGTGAATATATGGGAACAGAAAGATCGACTTTTGTAATTAATGAAAACAGAATTCTCGCAAAAGAATATCGAAACGTTAAAGCAAAGGGTCATGCCGTAGAAGTGTTGGAGTTCATCAGGAGTTTAGAGTGATCTAGACAATGAGGTTGTAACAGGTTTTTGCCTGGACTTTCTCAAATCCATCTTCAAGATAAAGAGAAAGGGTGATCTCGTTTCATGTATTCTCCGAGAGGACACTTCCAAGGCCCAATTCATAAGAAAGAGCCAATGTTTTTCTTAACAAGAGCTTTCTAAAATCCTGCCCTTAAAAGCCTGGCAGTAACGCCAGAGGACCTATTTCAAGGAGTCTTTCACTATTGATTTCCGAAAAGAAGAGGCCTACTGGTTCATTTTCTTTATATAGCAGTTGAATCCCTGAATCTGGAACTGTGCTAATTGACAGATTGCTTCTTAACCAGTTCGGGTCAATGTCGAAATGGCCCGCTAGTTTGGCGAAAGCAGAGTTGATTATTTTGCAGAAAGTCTCTCCGTGTTTCTCCAAGTCAAATGTGGTGAAATCGATTTCCTCGGGGGTTTCTAGAGAGCTGCTAATTAGCCTTCTCTTAAGGACGAAGGAATATCCCTCAACTTTGAAACCGATTTCCTTTAGAATGGATTCGACTGGTTTTCCTAATGAAACAAAGAGATAGACCTCGTCTATTCCAGAGATTTTACTTAGTAATGGCGTAAGTAGTGATCTATAGGCGTCCGTCATCGATGATTTGGAATGAAGAATCATGAATCTTCCCTTTCTTAAACTCCTATATCTTCCCTCAAGAATTAGAGAGGCAGCTCCAATAACTTCATCATTTCTATCCAAGAGAATTACTGAAGGATGATCTTCATCTGCGACAAATGTCTCTATGGCAAAAAAGAATCGTCATGCTCTGGATGAATTTCCTGCAGTAATCGATAAAAGCCTCTTTCGATAATTCATCTATTAACTTGACCATTTTAGCCTCCACAATTTGAATTCACAGAATACTCTATTACAAGTGAGGAGAGGTGAGAAATTAAAAGAGCGATTGCCAACTTCTTCTGGAAGAAACAGAGATTCGTTGTTGCTTATGAGAAATGGATCTCATATGTCTTCTGTTGGAAGTTTTCGGCGAAAGTATTTCTCTATTAAAGGGCAGGCAAAACAATCAGTGTATAATTACATTACTCAGATAAGAAGTAACTTGAGGTGGTGATTTAATGGGTTTTGCGGCAAGGAGAAGCAGAAGGCCCAAAATAGGACTCATAAGAAACAACTTCATAAGAGCATCGGTTTTACTCGGAATAGTAACTCCCGTATCGATTTATGGAATCACGAAATTCTTTGGAGCAAGAGAAAGACTTGAAGGGTTTGGGTGGCTCCTGATAATGCTGATAGCGGTTTGGATATTGGTAGCAGTGATCTGGGTTCTTTCACTAAGAGTTTATTTTGAGGCTCGTAAACAGATTGTCAGGAGCAGGAGAGGTTTTAGAACTGGAAATCTCAAACCATCCAGAATGATTCTCAACAGATCTCAGGTAAGTTCCATAAGAACGAAGTCAACCTAGTTTACGCTTGCTCATGAACCATTCATAAAGTTCCGGATCCGAGTAAGTCTCTGTCCATGAATCATGGCCTGCATCGGGATAGATCTTTAGCATTGCGTTTCCTCCGGCTTCCTTCAAAGTTTTCACAAGAATTCTGCTCTCTTCAACAGAGACAATATTGTCTTTTTCACCGTGAAAGGCCCAAACAGGCAAATCCTTGATGTCGATCACTCTTTCCGGGAACCCCAAAATCCCTAATCCTCCGCCACAAATTGGAGCTATGGCGGAAAACAAATCTGGGTACTCAACTGCCATATGCCAGGTTCCGAAACCTCCCATAGAAAGGCCTGTGAGATAGATTGCTGAGGGATCGACTCTGTACTGCTTAATGATCGATTCTAGGAGAAATCTGAGGTCCTGAAGTCTGTTCAGCCACCAATCATTTTCCGGACATTGTGGCGAGACGGTTATGAAAGGAAAATCGCTCATTTCGCTAACCACTCGTGGAATTCCGTGCTTCTTCAGTAGCTCCAAATTGTCTCCCCTCTCACCCGCTCCATGAAGAAATAGAATAAGCGGCCATTCAGTATCTTCTTCGTTGTATTGTAAGGGGAGTGAGAGAAGGTAGTCCAGCTTCCTTTTGAGTGAATAAGCGATGGTTGATTTATGAAGCTCCATTTTTCGCACCTCCTTATCAGACTTCAACCTACAGCATATCATTATCGACAGAGAATTCTCTGCATAAACAATAGTCGTGAGTCTTCTTGAAGAAATCAGTCCATTCTCCCAAATAAGAGGATATGTATCATTCTTGCCACAGTGATCGTTGTTAACTTATCTTAGAAAAAGCTTGCAGACAGTAGGAGAGTTACTCTGGCAGTCCGGATTAATGAATAGGGTCAAGCTCGTAAATTCTGGTGAAGTGGCTCTGTCAATACAGCACCAGATCCTAGTGGAATAGTTTGGAAATGCGTAATGAATCTTAATTAAATCTACTCAATACAATGCACGTTCGACGAGAAAAGTCACTATAATCTTCTTCTTAAAAATCTTCAAAAATCAGAGAGCCTTTCTTTTGGGAAAAGCTACCCACTCTGGCTTTCGCGATCTCATAGCTACTTGGAAATGAACACAGATTTGCCAGCTAGAATCGTTTCTTCGACCTCCAGTTCTTTGCTAAGCAACACAATATCGGCAATCATGCCCTCTTTGAATCTTCCCCTGTTGGAGATGCCAAGATTCTTAAGAGCGTTGTAGGAAGATACTTTCGCCAGTTCTTGAAAATTGCAGCCAGTCCACCTCTTGAAATTTCTTATTGCTTTGTCCATTGTCAGAGTACTTCCGGCTAGAGTCCCGTCTTCAAGTGTTGCAACATTGTCTTTTACTTCTACCCTTAGACCACCGAGATCGTAAATCCCATTATCCAAACCCGTTGCATCAAGAGAATCGGTAACAAGAATTATCGCTTCGCTTCCACGGATTTTGTAGACCATTTCTACGAATTCAGGCGTGGTATGAACTCCGTCGACAATCATTTCGAGATTCAAAGGAAGCAGGAATCCCGCTCCAACACAACCAATCTCTCTATGGTGAAGGGTGTTCATACCGTTGGGGAAGTGAGTCATCCTCCTGGCACCTAACTTATAAGCAGCCTTGATCTGGTTATAAGTGGCGTCTGTATGTCCGATCGAGACAGTGATTTCTCGCTTTATTATCTCGGGAAGGACCTCCAAAAATCCTCCAACCTCGGGGGCCATCGTAATTATCATAACTACATCTGAAAGCACAGAATTTATCTCTGATAGTGTTGGCTGCCTAATTGCTTCCGGATTTTGAGCACCTTTCTTCTTGGGGTTAATATATGGACCTTCGAAATGCACTCCGTGAACCACCGTTCTTGACCTGTCGGAAATGTATTTAGATACAAGATCTGCAACTCTCTTCATTCCTTCCTCGCTAGCAGATACTGTGGTTGGGAGAAGGTAAGTCACACCATGAGATTGAGCAAATTCCTCCCACTTTTCCAACCCTTCATGGTTCATTGTCATGCAATTTATTCCAAGGGCGCCATGCGAATGAGTATCAACGAAGCCGGGCATAGCTATCGATCTGAAATCTCCTCCGGTCTTCTTGATTGATTCGATTTTGCTTCCAGAAATCCTTACATCTGCTGTGTATTCACCATCTATTGGATCAACTACGAGAATTCTTTCCAGTTCCATTCAAGGTCATCTCCTTTCACAACTCAATTATTACACCTATTCTTCTTCAATACAATTTCTGTGTTGAGAAAGCTCGTCTGTCAAGAGGAGATGTGTTTTTTGGCAACCATGAGATTGAGCATTTGGCCAAATAAAGGGGAGATCATGATCGCGGGTAGTAAGTAGGCGGTAGGAATAGGGACAAAACAGATTCGTCGAGGAGAACTGTTATTCAAGAGAGAGGATTTGTTCCTCGTTCTTGCCAAAACGCGACGAGGTTCGAGGTTGGGGTGTGCCAAGAAGGCGAAGAAGGAAACTTCAAGCCATGCTTAATTGAAGATGAGGGAGGGCCCCTCGAAGCCGCCATGCAGGTGGAGGCTTCAAACCGCCGTAAGCTGCTGTGGTAAAGAGCCATGGTAGTGAACGTTACGGGAAAAGGCGGGACAGTGATCCCGTCAGGTGAGTACCAGAGGAGACGAATACAAGTGAACCGAAATAATTCGTCATCTGAACTTGTTTCAGCATCCAGGCAAGCTTACCGAAAACATCACATTCCGTGACAGCGTCCAGTAAATCTTAAGAACACAACATCCCGTCATTCTGAACTTGATTCAGAATCTCGATGCTCTCTTCTTGAATGTCAGTAGCGAGCTTACTTAATAGCCCTTAAGAAAAAGGTTTTCTTTCTTCTTCTCACAACTTGCATCTAGGAACTTGCATCCGTTCTTCTCTGAGAACGGAGAACCGCTCAACGGTCAACCGTTTCTCTTGCTCTTACGAACCCACTATCCCCAGCCACGTCTTCTTCAGAAGTGCAGATCCCGGATCAAGTCCGGGATGACAGAGTGAGAGGCTTTCACAAACCGCCCGGACAACTTTCTCAGTTGCATTGAAACCCTGAACTGATTACCGGTTCTCTTCACGAGACCCCAGACCCTGTAATCGATACCCCGCGCTCCGCGTCATCTGAACTTGTTTCAGCATCCAGGCAGGCTTACCGAAAACATCACATTCCGTGACAGCGTCCAGTAAATCTTAAGAACACAACATCCCGTCATTCTGAACTTGATTCAGAATCTCGATGCTCTCTTCTTGAATGTCAGTAACGAGCTTACTTAATAGCCCTTAAGAAAAAGGTTTTCTTTCTTCTTCTCACAACTTGCATCTAGGAACTTGCAACCGTTCTTCTCTGAGAACGGAGAACGATTCAGCGGCGATCCGGTTTTCAATCGCTCTTTCCAATCACCGGAAACGGTTTTCAGAAGGGCAGATCCCGTGCAGACCCATCACGGGATGACGGCGTGGGGATATAATGGGATGACCCTGAACAGAGTCCCCAAACAGGAGCCCCAAACAGGACCATTTTGGGGCAGGCTCATTGAGGCAGCCTTACGGGTGCTGAAGTAAGGAGTTTGTACTAGTGGCATGCGGTGATAGCCTTCTCTTGTATCGCGTCACTCTGAGATGATACTGCTCAGAATCTCACTCTTCTAGTGAGTGAGCCAACTCTCGAAAATGCTCTTTCTCGTGTTACTCGATCTCATCGGTAAACGGAGAACTGCCTTCCACAGTGATCAGCGGGTTATTGATTTTAACGGTAAAGCGTCTCTTAGGATCGAGATGCTGAAACAAGTTCAGAATCACGGATCGTTGTGTTCATTAGAATTACAGGATGTTGTCATTCTTTGTCGATTTTGCACTGGATCTTATTCTCTGACTTTTTTTCAGCCTCCTGGCCGTAAGCGCCAGCATCACTTCCCTGGATGTCCTTCCGGGCATCACTTCCTCGCGCCAGCGAGCCTCACTTC
>NZ_JFHJ01000705.1:0-3928 GCF_003666285.1 Mesotoga sp. HF07.pep.5.2.highcov
TGGAAAGCAGTGGCCAGTTTGAGCACACGTTGATCATTGCAGATGAAGGTTCCGATCTCCAGTTCATAGAAGGCTGTTCAGCTCCGAGATTCAACGATCTCAATCTTCATGTTGGCATGGTAGAAATCTTTGTTCTAAAGGATGCTAAGGTCAGGTACTCTACGATTCAGAACTGGTCCAAGAACACGTACAACTTGAATACCAAAAGGGCAATTGTCGAAGAAGGCGGAACGATGGAATGGATATCTGGTTCACTGGGAAGCATGAAGACCATGCTCTATCCATCATCTGTTCTAAGAGGCAGGGGTGCCAGAGCTGAGCATCTTGGAATTACCTATGCCGGTCCCGGTCAGCATATGGATACAGGATCGAAGGTGATTCACCTGGCTCCAGACACAAGTTCACTGGTTGATGCCAGAAGCATCAGCGTGGGTGGAGGCTGGGCCTTTTATCGAGGTTTTTTGGACATTTCTCGAAGTGCAATGAACTCAAGGTCGTCGGTTAAGTGCACTGCTCTAATGATCGATAATGAATCAAGGGCAGATACTGTTCCAATAATCCAAGTGATGAATAATGCTGCAGAAGTCGGTCATGAGGCCAGAATTGGAAGATTAGGAGAAGAAGAGATTTTCTACCTTATGAGTCGTGGCTTAAGTGAATCGGAAGCCAAAGCGATCATAGTAAGAGGTTTCATGGAACCTGTTTCACATCAGCTACCTGTTGAATATGCAGTTGAGCTGAACAGACTGATAGACACGGAAATGGAAAGCAGCATAGGATGAGGTGGAAACAATGGAAATGACTACGGAATTGGTTCATGAAAACTTCGAAATGGTTAAACCAACCAGAAGAGAGGAACTGTCAATTAAGGACTACAACAACCGAGATTTTCTGATTTCGGCTGAGGCATCTTCGCCTGCGATGTTGGCTTTCATGAGTAACAGGTATTCAGAGTATAGAACGCTGGCCTTCCCCTCATGGAAAAGATTGAAGCTTACCGGGATGAAATTGCCGGAAATCTCTCCAAGGCGTAGTTTGTCTTACTCAGATCCTTTTGTCAGACCACTTATTTCGATGAAGAGCGACGAGGTAGAGCTTCTCGATAAACTGGATTTTGAAGGTCTTGACAGAAAGATCCTTCTGCTAGGAGATATCTTCTTCAACGAAGGATCAATGATTTCTATACCTCCGAACAAATCAGCGGAAAAATCTTACTCAGTTGCATTTAACCGTTATTCAAGGATTTCGAGCAATATGTTTGTCTTAGGAGAAAATTCGAGTCTTAAAGTAGTAATCGATAGCGGACGTTTTGGAAACTGGCTGCTTCAGAACAACAGGTTCTTGATAAAGGAAGGCTCATCTTTAGAGCTTTTAGTCCTAAATAGAGTGACTGAAAGGGGACATGTTTTCATCAATAACCTGTATCTTCTTGAGAAAAACGCTAAGCTTAGGGTATTTGAGGTGAATTGTGGCAACGCGTCAACTGCGGCTTTTCACTTGGCTCTTTTAGAAGGAGAGGGGGCTCTTGCATCTTTTATGCCTCTTTTTGTGGCGAGAGGTGATACTGTTCTTGATATGCAATATATTGTTAGGCACAGAGCAAATTGGTCAGAGGGAAGAGTTTCAGGGTCGGGTGTACTACTTGACAACAGTAGAAGTGTTTTCAGAGGAACAATAGATATTAAGAGAGGAGCAAAAGGAGTGAAGGGAAGCGAACACAGCAACATCTTAATGCTATCCGAGTCTGCAAGGGCTGATACAATACCTTCACTTCTTGTGGGAGAGAATCAAGTCGACGCTTTTCATGCAGCAACTGTGGGATCCATTGACGCGCAGAAGCTCTTCTATCTTATGTCGAGAGGACTTACAAGGGACCAGTCTATGAGCATCATCGTTCAAGGTAAGTTTGAGCCGACTTTAAGAGAAATCGATGAGATCTTCCCAGACCACTCGGGAGTGGTAAGAGATGAGTTTGAAAGAGACATCCGATATTAGCATCAAGGAAGTCAGAAGGGATTTCCCTGTCTTTCGACACTATCCGTCACTAGCCTATTTGGATAGCGCGGCGACCGCTCAAAAGCCGCAAAGTGTAATTGATGCGGTCAAGGGGTTTTACGAGCGTGAAAATGCAAATGTGCACAGAGCTGTCTACCCACTTGCGGAGAAATCGACAGCTCTTTATGAATCAAGTCGAAGCGAAGTTGCCAGGTTCATCGGAGCAGAAAGAGACGAATTAATATTCACAAAGGGCTCCACAGAGAGTCTGAACATCATTGCAAATGCACTGGGTACTTCCGGTCGGTACAAAACTTTTGTAGTCCCAACGTTCGAGCATCACAGCAACTTTCTTCCGTGGCAGTTTCACGGCCTGAAGAATGAAATTAAGTTCGTGGCTTTGCCCATCATGGGGGCGGAGTTGACTATGACAGAGGTTGAAGAGAACCTAACTGGGGTAGAGGCGCCGTTTGTCTTTTCTATTGGGGGACTGATTAATGCCACAGGCTACAGAACTCCTTTTGAAGATTTGACTGAGCTTGTCCACTCTTTTGGCGGTTTGATAGTAATCGACGGAGCTCAACTGGTTCCGCATGAGATCTTTGATTTCAAGAAGGTCAACTCGGACTTTCTGGTCTTCTCCGGTCACAAAATGCTTGCAGAAACTGGAATTGGCTGTCTTGTTGGTAGGGCAGAACTCCTGGATGATCTCACACCATTTGTATTCGGAGGCGGTATGGTAGATCGGGTAAGTATTGAGACTTCGAGCTACGCAAAGGAGAGAACTTCCAGACTGGAAGGCGGAACACAGAACATTTCCGGTGCCGTTTCACTTGCATCGGCCTGCAGATACCTGAACAAGATCGGTATGTCCGCGATACATAAGCACGTTTCATATCTTACAGAAACCGCTAGAGAGATGCTAAAACAGATCTCTAATGTTACTGTTTACAGTCCGCCAGATAGTCATGCGATCTTGCTCTTTTCTCACAAGAATATACACTCTCACGATCTGGCCGAATTCCTTGGAAGAACTCAGGAAGTTGCGATCAGGAGCGGTCATCACTGTGCCCAACTTCAGATGGAGGCTCTTGGCATTACTTCGGCTTGTCGAGCATCATTCTACTTTTACAATACGGTTGAAGATGTGGAAAGACTTATCGAAGGGATTAGTAAGGCAGAGAGATGGTTCTTATGAACTTCGAGCAACTATATTCCGACTTCATAATGTATCACTTCAAGAACAATAGCCACCGAGGACGGATAGAGGATTGCACTTACACAGTCGAAGGTTCGAACACTTCTTGTGGAGATTCGATCACTCTTTATCTGATTATTGGAAGAGGAGTTGTAGATACTATTGGATTTGAGGGTGAAGGCTGTGCGATAAGTCAGGCGTCAGCTGCAGTCATGACAGAGATTCTTGAAGGTAAGTCACTTGAAGAAGCAGCTGCGACAATTGTGAATTTTGAGAAAATGATACGTGGTGAGGATTATGATGGGTCAAAAATAGGTGATGCCGCTTTTTTTGAGGGGTTGAAGGAACATCCTATGAGAGCGAAGTGCGTAATCCTTCCCTGGAAAACAGCTGCAAAGGTTTTGGTTTCCAAACAACAAAAAAAGACCGGTGCATAACACCGGTAATACTTTGCGCTGAAGTAACCCTACGAAAGGATTATACACCTTTTCAGTCAGGATTATCAACTTTTTTGTTCTTTTCTTTCAAATATTCGTCCAGCTTCTCCTGCTCGTTGCTAAAAAAGTATTCTTTTGGGTTTTCAACCATTTTTGTGACTTCGCCAAAGAGAGAATCAAGGACACCTGTAAGCGTTTCTCTCTCCTTCTGATTAAACTCCGAACTCAGAATACTGGAGATTTTGTCTTCATCGGTTAGGTCGCTCGTATCATTCTCAAGTGCGTTGAAGAATCTTTC
>NZ_JFHJ01000086.1:0-700 GCF_003666285.1 Mesotoga sp. HF07.pep.5.2.highcov
AGATAACTCGTGCGTTGAGAAGAGCAGTTACAAGTTGTGAGTTGCATGTGCGAATAAATTCGATCCAAACGGATGTAGGGGCGTGCGGCGGCACGCCCGCTATTAAGGATCAGTCTTCCCAAGGATAGAGATCATCCTCTTCAATAGTTGAACGAACCAAATTCTGGCCAGAAGCATGCCAGAATGACGGGAAGGACTGTCATCCCGAACTTGTTTTGGGATCTGGGCGAAAGAAACCGAGGTTAGAGGTCAGTTGTCAGAGGTTTGAAGAGCAAGATAATGGTCCACCGTTGAATGGTACTCCGTTCTCAGAAAGGAACGGTTGCAAGTTTCAAGATGCAAGAAGAAGAAAAAAAGCTTCTTCTTGAGGGCGATGAAGTAGGCTCGTTACTGACATTCAACAAGAGAGCATCGTGATTCTGAAACAAGTTCAGAATGACGGGATGTGACGTTTTCGGAAAGCCCTCGGGATGCTGAAACAAGTTCAGAATGACGGAATTGATTGCGGGTCTAGGGTATTGGGTCTAGGGTTTGGCAAACTGAAGCGGCTCTGAACCATTACCGATTATCAATGCCAATGAACAATCATCAAGGACTCCATACTGGATCTGCTCTCCGATCCAATCGAAGGACGGGTCCACGATCTTGAGGGATGTTTCTTTACTGCGGCCAGCGGTTTTTTGTTCTTAAGCGCACAGTG
>NZ_JFHJ01000234.1:0-508 GCF_003666285.1 Mesotoga sp. HF07.pep.5.2.highcov
GACTACTACAAAGACAAGAGTGAGGTCAATGATTCACCACAATTAACAAAAGTCATCATCGGGAAACAGAGAAATGGTCCAGTCGGTACTGTAGAACTAATGTTCCATCCAAAGACCGCAACTTTCTATGATAAAGCCTTTGAGGCTGAGAAATGATTGAAGCCCGAAACCTTACGAGAAAGTTTGGGACTCTCGTAGCTGTAGATAGATTGAATCTTAACATTGCTTCCGGTGAAATATATGGCTTTCTTGGACCAAATGGAGCGGGAAAGACAACTACCATAAAGATGCTCACAGGAATTATCTCTCCTAGTCTGGGAGAGATATTTATCGACGGTCTTGACATGCAAAAGGACCTAATGGAGATCAAGAGGTTGATTTCAGTTGTCCCTGATGAACCAAAGATGTACGAGAATCTAAAGGGGCTGGAATTCGTCAAATTCATTATTGACGTCTATCGGCTCCCAGTGAAGGAAACGCTTAAAAAGCTCAGTAATCTGGCTGAAGC
>NZ_JFHJ01000391.1:0-6101 GCF_003666285.1 Mesotoga sp. HF07.pep.5.2.highcov
ACTGATCCTTTGCTCTTTCCAACCCCCAATCCGCTACCACCGGCCACGGTCTTCAAAACCCAGATCCCGAAACAAGTTCGGGCTGACAGAGTTGGGGGCTTCCATGAACCGCTGCCCGGATAACTTCCTGCCGTTGTTATCCCCACACTTTGATCTTTCGTTTCTCTACGGCTCTATCTGTGGTATAAACTGTATATCAGGTGTTTTAACGCGGAGCAACAGTGCCATGCGGCTGTCGCATTACCTTCAAATCGACTGGATAGTGAAGGTTGTTCTTTTCGTGATTAAAAGTCGCTGGTGATATAATTGTGGTGCAAATACCTTAACGTCTAAAAAAGATAGGTGGAGGTGTTTTATGCTTAAAAGAGGGTTTTTACTGGGTGTATTTGTGGTTCTGTCAGCTTTGATGCTAGCCGGAATCGTTGGTGCAGTAGCTGAAATTGATAAGTACGGTAACGTTCATACTAATATCCCGATGGAAGCAGTTGTTTACGCCGCTATTGAAGCGGGAGATCTGGTTTACGTAACGATGGGAACGACCACTATCATGGTTCCGTTCGTGACCACATACGGTGATGTCGACAGAGGGAAGCCGCTTGCGAGATATTCCGACGATCATGTTCTTCTTGCGATCAACTATGGCAATTTTGCGAAGACTTATGGACTGGAAGTTGGAAGTCCCGTCTATATGGGTCTAGTCGAGAAGGGGGCTTACAAGGATGAGCTGGAGATAAGACATCTTGTGAGAAGCGACGTAAGGGAAGATTACGCGAGCGATGAGATTTTCGCGAACTTCAGAGAGATTACCCTCGGAGATATTGCTCCAGGTAAGCTTTACAGATGCTCCCATCCCTCGATAGACGATCCCAGGGCTCCGTACGCATCGGCTCTTATCGAGCAGGCCGGTATCAAGACTGTCATCAATCTCTCCGACTCGGATGAAGAGCTCGCATCAAATCTTGAATACTCGGAGTACTACAAGTCCATCAGCGAGGCCGGCAACCTAATCAATTTGAATATGGGTGTCGATCCTCTCGCAGACGACTTTGCGAAGAAGCTCGGAGAAGGCCTTAGATTCATGATAGCTCACGAGCCTCCGTACCTGATTCACTGTGTCGAAGGCAAGGATAGGGCCGGAATCGCATCTGCTCTGCTTGGCGCAATCATGAACGCCAAGACCGACGAGATCTATGCCGATTATGTCAAGTCTTACGAGAACTACTATAATGTAGTACCGGGAACCGCAGCTTACGAAGCAGTAAGAAAGATCATCGTTGATCTCTTCGTTATAATGAACGACGGCAATCCCGTCGACGATCTCAACGTGAAGAGCGTTGCTTTAGACTACCTGACGAAGAAGGCCGGTCTCTCTTACACCGAGATCGCTGCAATTCAGGATATTCTTAGATAGTTTTATAGAGAGTGTTATTATCGAGGGGCGGTCTAGAACCGCCCCTTTTCTTAGAGATTATGGTGGTGTTCTAGAATGTGGGATGCGCTTAATCAGATTGAGCTTTCGGTTATGGATTCGCTTAATGCAGTTATGTCTGGACAGTTTATGGATCTCTTTCTCTCGTTCATGCTGTTTCTCGAGAGGGGAGCCTTAGTATGGATCCTGCTTACGGTCTTTCTCCTCCTAGATAAGAAATACCGTAGGGCAGGTTATATGACTTCGCTGGGACTCGGTATAAGTTTACTGATTGCCTTCGTTATCTTTAAGCCCGTTTTCGGGCGGCTGCGGCCGCTCGAGTTTATCGAGGGGTATACTATCATCTTTCCAATTCCCGAGACTTATTCCTTTCCGTCTTCTCCGGTTGCCGTCGCTTTTGCCTACACTGCAGTCTTATGGAACAGCGTCAAAATGCTCAGGGTCCCGCTAGCTCTACTTTCTTCTCTAATAGCTCTGGCAGAGGTTTACGTCTATTTCAGCTATTTCTCGGATGTTATTGCCGGTGCCCTTATCGGTATAGCATGCGGAATTCTCACCGTATGGCTCTTCGATAAGTACACTATTATCAAGCCCGAGAGAAACGACAAGTCTGACAGCTTAGAGTAACTACGTTTCTAGTAGGTGATTTACCAGTCGACCGCTGCCCTGAAGAGGTCGGTGTTGCCTGGAACGATTCCCATAAGGGTTCCTGTAAATGCATATGCGCTGGAAATCGCTACTACTTTACCTCCCCCGATATTGGATGCTACTACAATCGGTATGGGAGGAGTAGCCTCCGGTACATAGGTCACTTCATCGCCACTGGGTACATAGGTAGTGAAGATTGCAGATGATTCCGCAAAGATCGCGACTGTCGCATTCCCTTCCACAGTAAGCTTGGTAGCCATCATCATGGCGATCTTCGCAGAGAGGGTAGATGCAAGCGGGTGGGTCGTGAAGTTATCGGTTGTTATCATCATCTTGTTTCCGCCGATGTTGTTGACGGTATCCGTTACAAGCCCCCACACAAAACCTATGCCAGTATTGAGGCCGTCGGAAAGAGCATCTAGAAAGAAGGTGCTTGCCGGCGGAACCTCAGCAAGGATATCCATCATAATTATCTTGCCTTTTTTGCTGAGCTGTGTTTCCAGTTTGTCTATGTCCGAAGTAGAATAACTAGCGCCGGGCATCGAAAGGATAACTATCGCGTAGTTCTGCGGTTCAAACCCCTCGACAGAGGAGTATTTGTAGTCGTAACCCTTGGCCGCGAGAATAGCAATTATTCCATCGAAAAATTCGCTCTCTTCCCCTCCAAATCTGTTTGCATGGGAGTCATCTATAAGAACAATCTTTGGAAGAGGCTTATCTCCCCATATGCATCCCGAAAGAAGAAAGATCAGAACAACTATCATGAGCGGTACGAAGAAACGTTTCATTTTCTCACCTCCCATCGAGTTCATACGATTGGAGTCGAAAGTTAGATTATACGCGTTGAAGTATAGGGAATTAAGCTGGAGAGACGGTAGGCTATTTCTAGTCTAAGAGATTTCCGAATCGAGTCTAAAGAAACTCCATTCAGACGGGAATGTGTACTTGGAAGTGCTTTGTGCTTTTCATTTAGATACTGAAATAAATCGGACACTTAAATGAATTTCTTCTGTGAATGCTCCGGCATGATCAGGCTACCTTTGAAGGCTGTGTAACAACTCGAATCTCAAAATCGGATAATCGATACTTGCCGCAGGATATCGCCTCTGCCGGTTTTAGGACGCCAAAAGAGGTCAGACAATTATGAAGCGAAAAGCCGCCGTGTATTTGGCCTTTTCTCTACATCGGATTGACCAGGGTTAGATGATAAGCTGAAGGATTCCTGTGAACTAGGTCTCATTAGTTTATAATGTGTATGCGGAATAGGCTAGAATTCGATTAAATCACTTTGGGAGTGTTTATATGCAGAGAGTATCGGATGATTTTGGAAAAAATCTGAGTGTTTCAGCCTCGGCGGCTATGGAGTACGAGTCTCAGGGAGAGAAGATGCTAAAGAGGGTTAACGAGCTTATGGCGGCGAGAGAGGACATTTCTGAACTTCTCGGTATGAATCCGCTATACATAATGTATGACAACAACTCGAATCATCTCCAATTCATCTCAAACGTCATTAAGCTGAACGACTACGATCTCCTGGCGAAGTCTCTACCCTGGGTATATAAGACTTACACCTCGAGGGATTTCTCTGTCGAATTCTTTCCTGAAGTCTTGAAGGCCTGGATGAAGGCGATAGATGAGTTTCTAACTCCGGAAAGCGCCGCTCAGGTAATCGAAGTATATCTTGAAATGTTGGATTCACATAATGCGGCTGTAGAACATGCTCAGGAGGGTCTGATCCAGATGAAGGTTGACGAGGACTGGAAGGCTATCGAGAGGCAAACCGTCTTAGCCCTGCTCACAGGCGATTATAAAAAGCTTAGAGAGATTGCTAACCGTGAAATCAATAGCGAAAAATTGCTCGCCGATTTCTATTTGAAGGTAGTTCAGCCTGCAATGTACGAGATAGGTTACCTATGGCAGACCGGTGAGATATCCATTGCCGAGGAACATCTCGCGACTTCTCTTATGAATAGGCTTATGGCAAGCACATACAGCATGATCGAGACCGTACCTTCGCACCCCAGAAGAAAGGCCGTTGTGCTCAGTTCGCAGAACGAATACCACGAGCTTGGAGCAAGGATACTTGCCGACCTTCTTGAACTGAGCGGCTGGAATGTCAGCTATCTCGGAGCAAATACACCGGTGTCCGAAGTGCTCAAGCATCTGAAGAAGAATCTTCCTTTTTTGCTGGCGATCTCCGTTACGATGTCCTTCAATCTCGATCTCACGAAAAAGCTAATTCAGTCCGTTCACAATGATAGTGACTTCAAAACAATGAGGATCATGGTCGGAGGTCTGGTAATCAACGAATCAGAGGATCTCTGGAAGAGACTGGGTGCCGATGGAACTGCCGAATCGGCCGATGAGGCTATCGAGCTTGCCAAACAATGGTGGAAAGAGCGTGAATGAGCTAAGAGAGGCTATCCTTTCGAATAAAGATGATTTCTTTTCCGCTCTCGAGAATCTATCTGGAGCAATCCTTATTCTCTTTGACAACGAAGGCAAGATCCTTGATCACAGCCCCTCTCTGATTTCTTTGGTGGAGAAAAGTGATACTCTCAAAGGCGAGAATATTTGCAATCTTGTTGTGGACAATTCCCAAGCACTATTGAAGAGATTTGGAGCGAAGCCTGTAAGAATCGGTCTTAGCGATTCAAGATCGAACATTCATCTAGTGAGCGGATTTGTCATGCTTGTCGACGAGTCAAGGAGGCTGTTTCTAGGCGTGAAGATTGGCCTTTCGGCCGGAGACATTATGGAGAGCATGTCGAAGGTTACGGATGAGCTCGCATCGCTTACGAGAGAGCTAGCGCGTAAGAACAAAGAGCTTCAGGCTGCAAATAAAGAGATAGAAAGGCTGATGAACTGCGACCCGCTGACTGGATTGTCGAACAGACGTGAATTCATGAACAGGCTAGATAAAGAGATAGAGAGCTTATGCTCGACCTGCAAGCCTCTTTCCATAATAATGGCAGACATAGACGACTTCAAGAGAGTCAACGATACTAGAGGCCACCCCGAAGGCGACAGAGTTCTACAGCTGTTCGCTGATGTTCTAAACGAAATAATCTCACCAAGACGGACTACCGTGAGATACGGTGGCGAGGAATTCATTGTAATGCTTCCCGAAACGACATCAGAAGAGGCTACCGAGATCGCAGAAGAGGTTCGGAAGAACTTCGAGAGAGAGACTGAGAAAAAGCTCGGATTGACAGTCACGGCCAGCTTCGGGGTCGCCACATTTAAGCCTTCAGACACGAAGTCAAGCATACTAAAACGTGTCGACGACGCTCTTTATAGTGCAAAATCCGGTGGAAAAAACAGAGTGGTGCGTTGAAAGCGGGCATATCTGCTGAAGAAGGCCAGTTCCCATTGAAACAAGACGCAAGGCGCCGAAAAACATCGGCGGACGCAATGCCGACTCCATTGAGAAGTGATTCTGGGAAGAGCATCCCAGGAAGTGATGCGCCGAAAGATCCCGGCGGAAGTGATGCCCGGAGGATCATCCGGGGAAGTGAGGCTGCTTCGCAGGAGGGAAAAAAACCAGTCTGCTGCGCAGGCCAGTCAAAAGGCGAGAATCGTCGCCGCCAGTGAAGGCTTCGCCTTCGCCAGCACCACCTCACGGGAGAAGAACCGCTGAATGCTGCAAATAGCCGTCCTTGGTCCTTCGCCCGCGCCAAGAAGCACCGGTTCTTCGTTCCGAGGCTGCGCGTCCAGGTTGGAACCAGATCCCGAAACAAGTTCGAGATGACAGTGTTACGTGATTGCGAAAACGTCACATACCGTCATCTGAACGTGATTAAGAATCTCGTGTCGATGGTTCCTGACATTGATCAGAACGAAGAACAGATTCTCGCTCTGGAGAAGGTTCTCCTCGATGAACGGTGAACCATTGAACGGTTAACCAACCTTTCTTGAACTGTCCAACCCCCAACCCGCTACTACCGGCCACGGTCTTCACGAAGCCCAGATCCCGAAACAAGTTCGGGATGACAATGTGAGGGACTTCCCAAACGCGCTGCCC